>CAKOKM010000001.1 GCA_934091015.1 uncultured Bacilli bacterium
TTAAAATATTTTTTAAAGGAGATAAATATGCTAGAAGATATTAAAGGAATTGGTCCCAAAACCTTAAAATTATTTCAAAATTTAAACATCTTTACCATCCAAGATTTAATCACATACTATCCCTATAAGTATAAATTATATCACCCAGTCACCTTAGATAACTATGAAGAAAACACTGAAGTTTTAATAAATGGATATATCGCATCCGATGCCAAAATATACTATATTAAAAGAAATTTAAATAAAATAAGTTTCAGATTAAATACTGGTACTAAACTAATAAACGTTACCATCTTTAATCGTCCCTTCATTAAACAACATCTGTTATTAAATAAATATATTTCCGTAATAGGAAAATACAACATCAAGACCAACACATTTACAGCCAGTGATATAAAATTAACCCCAATAATTAAAGATGAAATAGAACCAATTTATCACACAACTCAAGGACTAAAACAAGTAAATATTCATAAAATAATTAATAATTTATTAGAAAAAAATATCTATGTTCCCAGTCTAATACCTGAAAAATACATTAAAGAATATTCATTATTAGATAAATTAACTGCTATAAAAGAAATTCATAATCCAACTAGTACTAATAATTTAAAACAAGCTGAAATATGTCTTAAATATGAAGAACTATTTGAATATACTTTAAAAATAAATTATTTAAAATATTTAAAAGATAAAACAACTACATCATATATAAAAACATTTGATACATCAAAATTAGATAATTTAATATCAAGTTTACCATTTAAATTAACCGATTCACAAGTAAATGCCGTAGAAGATATTAAAAAAGATTTTAACTCACCAAAACATATGAATAGATTAATTCTAGGTGATGTTGGAAGTGGTAAAACAATTATATCTTTCCTAGCCCTTTACATGAACTATTTATCTGGTTATCAAGGCGTCCTAATGGCACCAACTGAAATATTAATAAAACAACACTATGAAAATATCAAAAAAATCTTAACAGACTTAAATATTGAAATACTAACTGGCTCAACAACTAAAAAAGACCGTGATAAAATAATTGAAAATCTAAAAAACGGTAAAATAGATATTTTATTATCAACTCATTCAGTCCTAAATGATGATGTCGTATTTAAAAATATCGGACTAGTTGTAACCGACGAACAACATCGCTTCGGTGTAAATCAAAGAAAGAACCTTCAAAACAAAGGAGAAAATGTTGACGTACTTTATATGAGTGCAACTCCAATCCCTAGAACTCTAGCCTTAACTATTTTTAAAGATATGGACATAACTGAAATTAAAACAAAACCATTAAATAGGAAACCTAAAATTACCAAATTATATAAAACATCAGAAATTAAAGAAGTTCTATATGAAATGTTAGATGAAATTAAAAAAGGGCATCAAATCTATGTCGTTAGTCCCCTAATCGAAAATGAAGAAGAAAATACTAAACTAGCAAGTGTTAATTATTTATATGAAAAAATAAATGTAGCCCTTAATGGTAAAGTACCTATAGGTGTTCTTCATGGTAAATTAAAAAATGAAGAAAAAGAAAATATAATGAACGATTTTAAATCGAATAAAACTAAGATCTTAATATCAACAACCATCATTGAAATAGGAGTAGATGTTAGTAACGCTACGATGATTGTTATATTTAATGCCGAAAGATTCGGCTTGGCGACACTTCATCAGTTAAGAGGACGTATAGGTAGAAATGATATAGAATCAAAATGTATTTTAATAAGCGACTATGACACGCCAAGATTAAAAATATTAGAAGAAAGTGAAGATGGCTTCTACATTTCTGAAAAAGACTTCGAATTAAGAGGAGCCGGTGATTTATTTGGTGTAAAACAAAGTGGAGATATGGTCTTTAAAATAGCTAATCTAAATAAGGATTTTAAAATATTAAAAAAATGTAGTGAAGACTCTTTAAATTTTTTAAACAAACATATTAACGAAATAGATAAATTTCCTATTCAAAAAAACATAATAAGGGGTGTAAAAAATCTAAATTAATGATATATTTATAGTAGAAGGAGTTGAGATAAATGAATAGAGCAAAAATTAAAAATGATGCCAAAAAAATGATTGAAGGAAATCTATGGACCATTTTAAAACCAATGTTAATTGTTATGATTGTTTTAGGTTTTGTAAATGTAATATCAGAAAAAGTATTACAAGATACATTCGCAGGAACAATGTGTTCAATTTTGCTTTCACTTGCAGTAATGCCTTTATCATATGGTTTAGATGTATTTATTCTTAAATATGTAAGAAAAGAACAAGTAGATTATGATGAAATATTTAAACATTATTCTAAATTTGTTCCTATATTCTTATTAGGATTATTAATGTACATTTTTATTGGTCTTTGGTCTTTATTATTTGTTATACCAGGTATTATAGCTGCTATATCATATAGTCAAGCAATGTTTATCATGATTGATGGTGAAGAAGAACCAGGTGCTTGCATCAAAAAATCTAAAGAGATGATGTATGGTTATAAATTGGATTATTTCGTATTTATGTTAAGTTTCTTTGGTTGGTATTTACTTTGTGCACTAACATTAGGTATTGCCCTAGTATATGTTGCACCATATGTTTCAGTATCAGAAGCACTATACTATGAAGAACTTAAAAAAATTACAAAAAATTAAATAATATAAATTGACAAACTATTCATAATTTTATATTATTAAATAGGTAAGGTAATAAACCTTACTGATCCTCTAACGATTCTTGTTAGAGTGTATCAACCAAAACCCCCTGAAGAGGACATGATTCATTATGTCCTCATTTTTTTGCCCTAAATTAAAGGAGTTGCGAAGTTTTGAAATTTCTAAAATAAGTTTTAGGCGACATTTAGGCGACATTTTTGAAAATTAGGCGTAATTAGAGGATGTTTTGTGGTAAGAAATTAATAAAAAATAATAGTAATAAAAATGCTAATTCAAAATCAGTACTTCCATATTTTAGAATCTGTTATACTAATATTGAAGGCGGTGATGTGTATGGATAATAATTTAAAAAAATTGAAAGAAATAATAGATAATTCAAATAACATAGTATTTTTTGGTGGTGCAGGAGTATCTACTGCTAGTGGACTTCGTGATTTTAAAGGTGAAAATGGCTTATATAAAGATAAGTATGACAAACCAACTGAATATTATTTAAGTGCAGGTTGCTTTTATAGAGAGTCAGAAGTGTTTTATAAGTTTTATAAAGAAAATATGAATACATTAAACGTTGAACCTAACATAATTCATTATTATTTAACTGAATTAGAAAAACTTGGAAAATTAAAGGCAATAGTAACTCAAAATATAGATGGCTTACATCAAAAAGCAGGAAGCAAAAATGTTTTAGAAGTACATGGTACAACTTATAAAAACCATTGTATTAAATGTGGAAAAGAATACAGTGCAGAATTTGTTTTTAATAGTGTTGGCGTGCCTAAATGTTCATGTGGTGGAACTATCAAACCCGATGTAGTTCTATATGGTGAGATGCTTCCAGAAGCATATTCTCTTGCAGTATCGTATATTTATAAAGCAGAAACTTTAATAGTAGCTGGAACTTCACTTACTGTTGAACCTGCTTGTGGCTTAGTAAAAATATTTAATGGAAAGAATCTAGTTATTATTAATGATACTCCTACTCAATATGATAACCTTGCTACTTTAGTTATTCATAGGAAAATGGAAGATGTTATTAGGGAAATTCATTAAATAGCAAGCATTGAAGCAGAGATTGAAATAAATATCTCTGTTTTTATTTATTTTCGGGGTTGGCAGTTCAAAGAATTTATGTTACATTAAGACTACAATCAAAAACTTAAAAAACAAAAAAGAAATATCTATCATCTATACACAGTAATATATCTATATATTCAATTAGGCAACAGTAATCTGTTGCTTTTTCTATGCGATTCAGAGTCAGTCATAATCATTTCTAAAATGTGGTTAAATAATTATGGAGGTTATAAAAATGAAGAAAATAGAAAAACTTATGTTAAAAGAAGAAGATCAAATTCTTAAAGACACACTTGCAATATGTTTAGCGAAATTAATAGGATTACACTACAAATATTACAAGAATAAGAAATTTGATACATTTGACCAATACTGCGATAGTTATACCTGTTTCACTATCTTGTCAGAAAAGGAAAAGGTAGAACTATACCATACTGTTGATAAGATTATGGAGCAAGAATATAATCTGTTCTTCGCACACTATGAGTTAGGTAAACCAATTTATTTAGTGGATGTTTCAGGAAAGGATGATATTGTATGCTAAATACCTCAATGCTAGTTGGAAAAATAAATGAAATAATAAATGAAGGTCAAGGTAAAATTCTATTATCACTAGCAGTACAAAGACCTTATAAAAATGAAAATGGTTCTTATGATGTTGACTTAATTCCTTGCACTTTATCTGGCACAATTTCTAATTCAATTGAAAAATACTGCAATATTGGTGATGTTGTAGGAGTTCGAGGAAGTTTAAGAGTTATTGGAACTAACTTAACTTTATCAGCAGATAAAGTTACATTCTTAAGTACAAAGAAGGTTTAAGGTGATTAATTATGGAGTTAGTTTATAGTACTGGTGGTCGTGAGAAGTATTACAATGCTATTAAAGTTGGTGATTGTGCTTGCAGGGCTATTGCTAATGGTACAGGAATGGATTATAAAGAAGTTTATGATTTAATTAATAGTTATGCAGAAAGAGAACATATAAGTAAAAGAAAGAAAACAAAGTCAAATGCTAGAAATGGTGTTCATAAGGAAACCATTTATAAGTTACTTACTGATTTAGGTTGGAAATGGGTACCAACAATGTTTATCGGTAAAGGTTGTCAAGTTCATTTGAATGAAAAAGAACTACCTACTGGTACATTAATAGTTAGTGTCTCAAAACATTTAACCTGTGTTAAAGATAGAAAATTATATGACACCTATGATTGTACTAGAAATGGTACTAGATGTGTTTATGGCTACTATATCAAGGAGGCATATGATTTATGAAAGGCGTAGATAGATTAAAAAAATTAGCAGAGGGACAAGAAGATCCCTCTCTACTTAGGGTTATAGAGTATTTAGTTAATATAGATGAGTTAAATGAAATGTATCTTAATGTTGATAAGTCGTTAAAAAGTATGGTTGATTATATAAAAGATATGGCTAAGAAGTTATCAAAAGATGGATACTGCTGGGTTGAAGATACTACTGTTTATGAATGGGCGGTTAATTATTGGAGTAAATCAGATGAAGAATTAGGTATTAAAAAAATTACACCTACTCCTAAAACTAAAGCTGAAGTAACACGTGATGAGGTTATACCAGAAGTAAAACAGGTAGGCCAACTATCGTTATTCTAGAGGTGGTTAAATTATGGGGTATATCAATAAAGAATTACAGAACCTTATAAAATCCATGGATAAAACATTTTCAGTTGGTCTAGGTGTACGAAAATGGTTGAGACAAAGTATCTACCCTAAACATAATCTTATACTTAAGTCAAAAGAAGGTTATTACTGTACCAATTGTAAGAAAAGTTTTCATTCAACTGTTAAAGTTGGAGAATATACTATATGCCCCAAATGTAAGCAAGAACTATTAGTTAGAATGAATACATTGCAGCGTCAAGTTTTCAAAGATGATTTTAGAATACTTGAATTTATTGATGGTTACTTTGTACTAAGAGGGTTTGAGGTACTATCACTATATAATAATCATCAAGTATCACATCAGTATCAAGAGTACCAAAGATTAGTTATATCAAAGGATAAAATATATCTACTTGCATCTGACGTTCTAAAAAACTATATGGGATATCTTTCTGTTAGTCATAATGAAAAGCATACTAGTTGGAGATTACTAGATAGTCAGTATAGATGGTATATGTCTAGAGGGAGTATCTACTGGGGAGAATTAGAGAGGGATACTTATGGTACTGTATATCACTACTGCCCTATACAGAGGGTACTACTATCATATACTGGAGATACTAGTATAGAGATATTACTTCAAAGAATATTAAATAACCCTACATCATTTGAATTGTTATCTAAATTAGAACTTACTAATCTTGCAATTGATTGTGATGAGTTTACAAATAAGGGTTCATTTGAAAATAGATTTGGCGTTACTAAAGATTATCTTCCTTTTATGACTAAGAACAATTTGAATTATAATGAACTGGAAGTTCTGCAAGTAATTAAACATAAGAATATAAGTATCGTTAAGAAGTTAAGTCAATTAAGCAATTTTAAAGAACTATCTAATTATTTAGATATGGAAAAAGCGCTATCTAATGGACTTAATGAAACTAATGAACATTTATATAAGGACTACCTTGACTTTGCTAAGCGCTTACACCTGAATATGAAAGACAAAAGAGTTTTATACCCTACTGACATAGTTAAATCACACGATGAACTTATGCACCAAGTAGAAACTATTGAAAACCAAGAAATCATTGAAAAAATTAAAATCAGGTATGAAGAATTAAAGCAATTAAGTTATCACGATGATAAGTATGTGGTTTTCCCTGTTCCAAGTTTGTCAGATTTAATTCGTGAATCCGAAGTACAAAATATATGTATTAGAAGTTACAACGAAAGGTATGCCAATGGAGAGACCAATTTATTTTTTATGAGAAGTATAAAAAATATGAGCAAACCGCTTGTAGCTATTGAAGTTAAGGATGGAAAAATTTTGCAAAGTCGTGGAAAAAGAAATAATGATCCTACTAAAATGCAGAAAGCATTTATAAACAAGTGGGAAAATGAAATTTTGAAAGGAAGTGCGTTATATGCCTAGGTTTGATATTGGAAAATTTGTTATGACTAAAGGTGTAGCGAGTGAAATAGATAACAACCCTAATTATAAAATGGAACTACTTGATTGCTTAACAAGGTATTTGAATTGTGATTGGGGTAATTTATGTGATACTGATAAATTATTAAATGAAGATGCTATTAAAAATGATGAAAGGATACTAGCAAGGTATAACACTTCGTGTGGTGATATTTATATCATAACAGAAAGGGATAGAAGTTATACTACTATGCTGTATGTGGGTGAATATTAATGAATATATATGAGAAAACCGCCAAGAATATTAAATATTATCGTAAGTTAAAGGGATTAACACAGGATGAAGTTGCTGAATTAACAGGCTATTCGCCAGAATATATAAGAAGAATTGAATCTCCACATGGAAAGAAGAAAGGTTTTACATTAAAGGCAGTATACGTAATATCTTTAGCATTGGAAGTACCTATTGAGGAACTATTTAATGACCGAACATAAATAGCTTAATTCAAAGTCAGTACATCCACTTTTTAAAGTATGCTATGTTATTTATTGAAAGGAGGTAAATATGAAATCATTAAAAACAGGATTTAATGAATTAGACAAGTTAATAAATGGGCTGAATGGCGGTGATTTAATTGGAATTGCTGCTCGACGTGGTATGTGTAAAACATCTTTTGGAATAAACCTAATAAACAACGTATCTAAACAGACTAATAAAAGGATATTATATTTCAATTTGGATTCATTAAAAGAAAACAATTTATTTAAAAAAATTATCAACAATAATGTTGAGGTAATAGATGATGTTAGTCTAATTGAAGATATTAAGAACAAATGTGAAGAAGTAAATAAAAAAGATATTTCATTGGTTGTTATTGACTATCTACAATTGATTACTAATAACAAAAAATATAAAAGTAAGTTAGCTAAAACACTTGATGAATTGCCAATATTGAAAGTTCTAGCATTAGAGTTAAATATTCCAATAATTATTATTTCACGTCTATCAAAGATTATAGATAAAAGAGAATATAAAAAACCTACTCTATCTGATGCAAGGGCTGTTGGAATAATACAAGCCTGTGATAAGATTATTTACTTATATAGTGATGATTATTATAATGATGAACCTATAAAGGAACTTGAACTAATTGTTGCCAAAAATCGTGGTGGAAGTTTAGGAACAATTAAAATAGAATTCAATCTAGAGAATGGTTTAATGACCGAACATAAATAGTTTAATTCAAAGTCAGTACATCAATATTTTTAGATGTGCTATGCTTATACCTGAAAGGAGATATGTTTATGAAAAAAGTTGATTTTGACAGGTACAAAGACGCTTGCTATTACATGACACCTGACGAATTAAAAAAATATGTTGATAATACTATTTCAATATGGGGAGATATCAACAAACAGAATATAAAACAAATTGAAGCAGTATTTGAAAATGATGTTTATGTGCTGCTTAATGATGGAAAACTTTATGAAAATGGTAAGCAAATCCTAGATGGTATTGCTGAATTATGGTGCATGAATATTCATTACTTATTTGTTATTACTAAAGAAAACTATGTATATTCAATCCAAGATAACATATTCAATAATTATATTGGTAATACTAAATATAAGAAGATAGTTAAATCAGGATTAGATTTGTTAGCATTAACTTATGATAAGAATGTTAAATCGCTGACATCATATCCGGAGTTTATAGGAATAGAACCTGAAAACTTTATTGATGTAGATGATATATCAATTACTGGTGAACTTGGTACACCATATGTTATTAAAAATGGTAAAAAGATTCCATTGTATATCAGTGAGTATAATGAGGAAGAATAATTCTTCCTTTTATTTTGCTCTAATTCTGAATCAGGTGCTACAGTTGGTGCTGATAAGTTAAAATTATAGTGTGTGGGAAAACAATTGTTTTTATGTACACAAATAAATACTATTATTTTAGTATTAAAACATTGATTTTTTTGGTAAAAATGTGTACAAAAATAGAAGAAGGTTTTCTAATACATTGGGAGGAATTAAAAATGAAATATCTTTATATGAGAGCAAGTACAAACGAAACAAAACAATCATTACAAAGACAAGAAAAATTTGGTCGGGATAATGCCATTCCAGAAAGTAATTGGTTTAGAGAATATGCCTCTGGTGCAAAGGATAATAGAATTGAATTAAATAAGTTATTATCTATAGTTGGTGAATCAGATGAAATATATTGTGTAGATCCTAGTCGTCTAACTAGAAGTTTAAAATATTTACTTGAATTAGTTGAATTTGCAAAAGAAAAGAAAATAAAATTAGTACTAGGTGACTTTATACTTGATTGTTCTGGTGAAATATCAGTATTCACTCAAGGGCAACTAATGATGTTGGGATTAATAAATGAAATGCAAAGACTAATGATAGTAGAAGCTGTAAGAGAGGGACTTGCATCAAGTAAAGAAAGAGGAATTATAGGTGGTAGACCAAGAACAACCATTGATAATATACCAGAAAGTTTTTATAAATATTATGCAATGTATAAAAATAATCAAATAACTAAGGTTGAATTTAGCAAGATATCTGGATTGTCTAGAAGTTCAATATACAAATATATAAATATTATAGAAAATAAAAAAGATGAAATTTGAATCATCTTTTTTTGTAAAAAAACAAACTCAATCAACGCTAATTATTATTATAGTGGATTAAATTATTTACTCTTATCTGCTAGTTCTTCAATAAGTTTTAATACTGTGTTCTTATCGCTTTCTGATAAGGTATAATACTTTTCTAGTTCATTAGAACGACCACACAAGTAATCAATACTACAATTTAAAACTTCAGCTAATCTATAAGCAACTGGCAAAGATGGAATTCTGATTGGAATATTTGTATCTTTACCGTGTTTATCCTTTTTAGTTTGCTCCATTCCTTGTATGGTTGAGTTTGTAACTCCGACAAGTTGTCCTAGTTTAACTTGTGAGTATCCTTTCTTTTCTCTTAATTTTTTAACATTTGATAGGTCAATTTTTTCTTTATTTAACTCAAAATCATCTTTGAATAGCCTCATTATATCACCTAATAATATTTTAGGTTAAAAAAGTTCAATTAAATCTTACACGGTGTATGACAAATGTTTGAAAATATGATATAATGATCTTACACATAGTAGGAGGTAATTATATGAATAAAGATTCAATAAATGAAAGATTGATAAATGAAATCATTCCACAAATTAAAAAAGTAAAAGATTTAAAAGGAGAATATAGGGACAATAACCAGAAATTTGGTTCTAAAATGCTTGGTAATATTATAGCAAATACTATAAGGGATTATATTCAAAACATAATTAATTATTATAATTTAGATTATTCAGTTTCTTTAAATAATGCTTTTATAGATGGTTGTCCTATTGAATGGGATTTAATAATATTTGATAAGGCATTATTACCTAAAAACAACATAATTGACCCAACTAAAGTGAAAGCAGTTATTGAGTTTAAAACTAGTGGTACTATTGATGTATTATACAATAAGAGATCTAAAGAAGAATTTTTAGAGCAAACATTTGGGAAAGCATTTGAAACTGTTAAAAAAATGGAACAAGAAGTACACCACAAGATTAATTTTGGATATATTACATTTTCAACAGACATTGATTGGTTTAAGGCAACAAAAGATTATTTTGATAAACACAACGGAAAGGAAAATACAGCATTTGCGTTTCTTGATGATAGAGAACTAGAAAAAGGTCATATTGTTGCAGTAGAAGGATGTGCTGAATTTGAAAAGTATTTATTTAACTTGTTGGGTGATATGTAATGAAAAAGTTATTATGTGTAGCAATTGCTTTTGCTACGCTACTAATGGTTAATGGCTGTAAAAGTAAAAATAATAATGATGTATTTGAAATGTTAAATAAGGAGCAGAATACAAAAAAAGGCCAAGTAATTTTATCTGGTAAAAGTGCTTCTTATTCAAAAACCAGCGATGTCAAATGTGATGAATTAAAAAATGCTATTGTTGCCTATAATAATTATTTTATTACGGCTGATGAAACAAGCATGAAAACTAATAAAATATATAAGTATAATTTTCAGTTATTATTTGAAAATGATAAGAATTGTATATTAGTGCATTCTGAAGACAATAAAGATTTTAAAAGTTTACTTGGATTTGGAAATAATTCGGCTTCAAATGAAACCATAATTGCCATGACATCACAAATGTCGGATAAACCAGTACGTTACTATGGTGGTGATCCGCAATTGCCAATTTATTATTCTGTTAATCTTGGTGAGCCATTACTTTCTACTGCATTCATTTCATATTATACAATTGATTCATTTTCAAATTATAGGTTAAACAAATCTGATGAGTTAGTACAAAATCCTAGCGTAATTTATCAATTAGTAAATGATAGGGGAATTATTAGTAATAATAAAATATATAAAGTTGACCTAGTAAAGAGTTATCTTTTTATTTATGATGCAAAATTAACCAATGAAATAATTTTTGAACCTTTAGAAGATGAAGAGACAATATTGAAAGTTTTTGAATATGCAATTATTACTGATAAAAGAGTTTATGTTTATGGGATGAGTAACGATAATTGCTTACATTATGTAGATGGAAAGTGTGAATATGGATATGTGGTTAATGAAGATTTATCAAATAGAATTGATGATATTGTATTTGTTAACAGTAATGAAATAGTTTTTAAAGATGGAAGTGCATACTTATATAATGCTTGGGGCGAAGAATGAAAAAAATATATATTATAATTGGAATTGCAATTTTATTTATAGGCCTTAGTGCTATTACATCAAAACATGAAGTAAGTATTAATAAAAGGTTAGAAGATTTGGGATTTGTATTATATGATGAAATTATATATGTAAAGCACGAAAAGAACTCAACAACAGAGATAGATTTAAAGAATAATATATGTGTAAGTAATAAATCAAATTATAAGAGTGAATTAGAAATAGATAATGAAATAGTTATATATTATAACTTTATTAATAAAAGGGTATATGCTATCAATACTGTTTATTCATATGGTGAATATGAACGGTTTTTTTCGATAAACTATTATGATGAAAAAAGTGATAATTTAGTTATGAATAATCAAATGCAGGAATTTGTTTATAAATGTAAAGATTATATCGGAGATTATCAACCAGAAGAAGCTAAAATTATTAATCAAAATAAAATTGAATTTAATGATTTTAAAAATGAAAAGTTAATCGAATTTGTAAATTATTCGGAAATAGAAAGGAAAATAACATCTTTCTCTTTTGACTTATCAAATACTAATAAACTATATATGCTTGCTGAAACTAATAAAATATTTAGTGTGGACATTAATGATAACTCATATACAAGTAAGATATTATTTGGTCAAGAAGTAAAATATATTAACAACAACAACCTTATTTATGATAATTACTATGTACCGATTAATTCTGAATCAAATGTTTATAATTATGATTGCTTAAATTGTGATAACAATTCATCGCTTATGTTTGACAATAAAAGTGAATATACCTCAAATTGTACTAACTTAGATGAGTTAGAGTATCATTATATTAATGATGAATATTTTGAAATATTGTTTAATGATTTAACTTTAATAGTAGATTCTGAAAATGGTTCATTCGTTAAATTATCATTATTAGAGAATGAGAAAATTCTTAGTATAAACAATAGTATAATCAAGACAAATTATGCTTTCTATGACATTAATGGAAATAAATTGGAAGATGTATCAATGATTTATGACAATATTTTAGATATTGCCTCATATAAAAATAATTTATATTTATTAGGCAGAGATAACATTATATATAAATATGTAAGTATTTAGAAGGTATAAAACCGATAGATTAAGTTCTATCGGTTTTGTTTATTTCGGCATCCAAACTTTGCTTAAGAATTTTAAGATGTGTTTTACTTTCTTTATCTTTAGGTTTAAGGTTATTAACTTCGTTGATTAAATCGTTATTCTTACTTCTATGGATATTTTTCTTTAGATAATCATATATTTCTCGCTTTGTTCTTTCATAATTCATGACACTTTTATGCCTATTTACCTTTTGGCATTCATCGCAAAGAAGTTTATTGAAAGTTGGTTTGTAGTCAATTGAAACTTTAACCTCTTTGCTTAAAGTAGCCAAACATCTATGACATTTCGTATATGCTATCCATGTATGCACTTCTCCATTATCATACTCATAATAAGTGATAGATGAAGCAATATTATTAATTAAAGTTTCATAAGCAAAAGTAAACAAATTCGTTACATACCTTATTGGAATAATATTCTCATCATCCCAGTTTCTAGTTACATCTGTTTTGTATCTACCAAGACTAGCACGACCAATGATATTATCTAAAAATGAAACTATTTTAATAAGAATATCCTCTTTAACATCATCACTATCAATTTCAAGAGATTTATATAATGTTTCATTTTCTTCATAGTGCTCACAAATATCAGAATATGCGAAATTTATTATATAAATCATAATAGCATTATTAACCAGTTCATGAACGGATATACTGTTTTCCAAGTTCTCACTATTATTTCTTTCTAAAGAGTAGATTGGAATATTATATTGTGATACAAAGTCTAAGCATAGAGGTATAACTTTCTCTATGTTTTTATTTATGTCTTTATTACTAACAAAATCACATGTTAATTCCACACATCCTCCATTCTTAAAAACTGGCTTTAAGTTATCTTTAAACAACTTATATAATTCTTTCCCTAGCATTAATACATCTTTAAAAAAATCATATTGTTCCACTTCACCATAAGATAGATTTTTTGTATCATACTTTTCATTTTTTATATAGCAGAATTCCCCATCATAATATGTAGTAAAAGTCCAATTATCATAAAACTTACCAAAACAGACTTTGCAATTCTCACTAACATGGTTTTCATTGTAAATGATTTTATATTTCATATATATGCTCCTCTGATTTTCCTCTGATATTTCCTTTTTTGTAGTATAACATAAAATGGACTATAATGGAACCACAAAAGCAAAAACGCGCCTTAATGAATTCAACTTTGTTTTTGAAAAGAAAGTAAAGGTGATAAATATGAAAATGTAAATGTTAAATAAATGGTTTATAGAAAGGAGAGCAAATGAGCAAGTCAAAGGAATTACAAAGACTTATATCAGAATTAGAAAATGATAATAAGGAAAAGCATAAAATTCTTCCTACTGATATCAAGAGTTTGGATTTTATTCTTGGTGGAGGTATTGAGTTAGGAAGCAAAGTTCAATTTGTTGCAGAGTCATCTTGTGGTAAAAGCACTATTGCTCTACAAATTAGCAAAAATCTATGTAAAAAGAATTATAATGTCTTGTATGTTGACACTGAAAATTCCATAACAAAGGTTATGCTAAATGCAGTAGGAGTTGCAGAGTATTACAACAACGAAAGTGATTCTTCTGGAGAATTTGTATTGTTAAAAGAAAGTGATTTTAATACGGTAAGTGATAAACTAGATATATGTCTAAAATCTAAATACTTTCATTTAATAATCATTGATTCACTGGCTTCACTTGTTAGCAATTGTTATACTGATATTTATTCTGTTAAGGATGTTAAATCTTTAACCAATAATAATACTAACTTTGAAAGTAGACCGCTGAATTTATTCATCAATAAATATTCAAATTTAGCAAATAAATATAATGTTGCTATATTGTATATTAATCAGTTCAGAAATAAGGTTGATCCTAAAAACGGGACAATTCTTAAGGAATTTGGAAACAAAATTGTCAAATATAATAGTGACATCATAGTTCGTATTAAAAAAGATAAAGATTATATCTATCAAGATGATAATGATATCTATATTACTGATGCTAAAGTAGTCGGTGGAAAACCTCAAACCCATGCAAAACTAATATTATCATTAGAAAAAAGTAATAAAATGCTGAGTGAAACTTCAACAAATACCTATCTTAAATATGGTTACGGTATAGACGAAATATTAGACGATACTTCTGATAAGGTTAGAAACGGTACGATAAAGAAAAATGGTAAGTATTATTATTTACAAGATAGTAATGAAAAATACGATGGCTTTATAAGCTTAGTAAACAATATTACACTAACAAATAAAAAGACGAAGTTGTCTAACGAAGATACTGTAAGTCTTGAAGATGGTCTATTAAATATTGATTTTATTACTCCAAATAGTTAAAGAACTGGATAAGATATTCTTATCGTGTAGTCCAAGCTGCACTTACAGCCATAAAACTTGGAAGAAGACTAATAGAAAAAATGATAGTTACTAACTTAATAAAAAATACTAAATTAAAATAAAGTTAGTGAGAGAGCAATTCTCAACCGGTTAAGTAGTTAATAATGTCTAACCGGTTGAGGATATATTAGGAGGAAAAATGATGTACGGATATTTTTATGTTAAAACATATAAAAATCCATATATTGAGCATATGAATATATACAACATTATAAAACGTACTAAAGCATATTTAAACGAAAATTACGATTTTGATTGGATACTTTATGACTACGTTAAGAAACCATCAAAACTTAATTTTGATAGTTTTATAGATATGTTGTTGTGGTATATCAATGCTAATGATACTTTAGTTGTTCTGAGTTTATTTCAACTTGGAAATACTAAAGTTCAAATATATAAAACACTTGAAATAATGAGAACCAAACAAGTTAGGTTAATTGTTAAAAAGTGGGAGGTAGATATTTCCAGTACTATGAAAAAAGTAATGGAATTATCAGAAGATGATATTGCTATATATGAAAATTTACAATTATATAGGAATCATTGTTCAGACTATACAGTTGAAGATAATTTGTATAGAAAATTATCAGGTTACAAATTAAATGAAAAATATGTTAGTAATGAAACTATACGTAGAAAAGTCTAGTTGCAACTAATTAAAAAAATAGGAGGATATTATGAAGAAAATAGAAAATACAAATGAAGATAAAGAGAACATTAGGGTACTTAATTTGCAAGTTGAACATTTAAAAAAGCAAATGTTTTCTTACAAAATAAGTGAACTTAAACAACTTAATCAAGAAATAAGAAATTTAATTCTTGATTGTACATATCTTACAATGAGATATGATATTGTTATGAACTTAACAGAATCGGAACTTTATTCTAGTATTAATGGTTCATCAATTGAAGAATTTGTTGGTAACAGTATATGTGTTATAAATAGGTTTAGAAATGTGATTTCTACTAACTTGTGTTCATTTACTGTTACTGATGTATATGATAATAAACAATATGTAGAAATGATGCAAGAGTGTCTTGAAAACTTGATGGTACTACTTCACCAGAAGAAATTGTTAAAGTTCAATATGGATGATTGGATAGATGCAGGTCATCCGCTAGGTGAAGCAGAAATTGCTATTGAAGAGTTTTCTGTTGCATTAGATTATACAAGAGATATTGTAATTAGTATTTCAGAGTCTTATTGGAACAGGTTTCAATGGTGCCGTGCACTAGTTGAAAGTATAAATAAAGAAGAACACTTTGGTACTATTTAAATTAATAATATACAAATTAAAGTTATTTAGATAAAACGTAAAATCAGGTTCAGTATTATCAATAACATTGAAAAGTTATAATATATATATGAGTATTTGTATTCCGGTACAAATACTCTCCACTATCGTGGAGCTTCAGTGGATTTACATCTTGTATATGAGGAGATGAAAAAATGAGTTACAAAACACTAAGTGAAGTTATTTCAAAACCTTGGGTTGATACAGATGACATAATGAAAGTTGCTTGTTGTGGTAAAAATTCTGCAATTAAAATAAGGCTAGAAATAGAAAATCAAATATTACAAAGTGGAAAGAAACTTCCTTTATCTAGCAGAAAGTTTGTACCAACAAAACTTTTATTAGAGTATTTAGGTATGGATGTGGATTATATTTGTAAAATGGCAGAAAAATTAGGATAGGAAGTGTATCTTATGGCGGTAAGACAAGTTAAAGAAAATGAACGAACTAAAGATGGTCGCTCATGGATATTTGAAGATAGATATAAAGATATCAAAGGAATTGTTAAAATGCACAAGTCTAAAAAGTTTTTAACAAAGAAAGAAGCTTTAAAGGCTGAAAGAGAGTTTTTAAATGAACTTGAAAACATAAACAATAACATTCATTCAGATGATATAACTTTTAAAGAATTATGTGATTTGCATTTTGAATATCAAAAAGACAAAGTTAAAGTTACAACATTAAAAAATTATGTTAAAAGAAGACAACATTTAGAAGTATTTGATAACATAAAGTTAAATGAACTTAATATAAGACATTTTGAGAATTGGAAAAAGGAAATGAATAATCTGGATTTAGCTACTAGAACTAAAAATGACCTTTATAAGTATTTAAGAAGCGTTTTGCATTATGGTAGTAAATGGTATAACTATAACTTTAACGATATATTAAACAAAATGACTAATTTCAATAATCCTAACGAATTGGAAAAGGAAATGTTATTTTGGGAAAAAGAAGAATTTGATAAGTTTTTAAGTGTAGAAACTGATATCAAATTTAGAGCATTATTTGAAACCCTTTATTATTGTGGTCTTAGATCTGGAGAAGTTAGAGGTTTAACTTGGACTGATATTGATTTCAAAAATAAAAAACTTACTGTTAATAAGAATGTGGTTATTAACTTTGAAGGAAATAAATATTTAATAACTACACCAAAAACTAAAAGTAGTTATAGAACAATACCTATTCCTAACGTTCTTTTAGAGGATTTAAAGATTTTGAGAAAGTATCAAGATAACTATTATGAGTTTAATAATGACTGGTTTGTATTTGGTTCTTTTGAACCTTTAGGAAAGGCGGTTATGCGAGAACGAAAGAATAAGAATTGTAAGTTAGCGGGTGTTAAACAAATTAGAATACACGATTTTAGGCATAGTTGTGCATCATTACTCATTAATAATGGTGCTAATATAACTATGGTTGCCAAATATCTAGGTCATACTAAAATAGATGAGACTTTAAATACTTATTCTCATATGTTTAAAAGCAAACTAGAAAATATTGTTGATACGATAAACAAACTTAATGAGCAGTAATGCTCTTTTTGTGTTACAATGTGTTTATAGAGTGAACTTATAATATGAGTATATAACATATATTTAGGCGACATTTTAGGCGACAAAAAGTTTAAAAAATAGTAAAAATATATAAAATTAGGCGACATATCAAGTTGATAAAACCCTTTATTTACTTGACTTATAACATTCAGAGTTGTTCTATTAAATCGCCCCCTGAAATTCCCCTCGAGAGAGGGGAATACTTTTGTTTATAAGGGATTTTTAACTATTTTGGATTTATCTAGATACCATACTAGATATTAAATATTATATTTAGATACCAATAATATGGTATTTTTTTGATAAACTTATATTTTAATATTGTAAAGTGGACAATTTTTTTGAAAAATGATAGAATTAAAGTATAATTAATAGTAAAAAATGAAGAAATGCTTTTCTACTTTTGTAAAGATAAATATGCAAATAAATACAGTAAAGATTTAAAAGACTTAATTGAACAATATAAAGAATCAGAAACTGATTTATTACAATTTGATTTTAATAAAATAGAAAAAGCAAGAGAAGTAGGATTTATAATTTTTGATGTAGCAGAACATTTAAAATTACTTAAAGATAATAAAAATAAATACACTTTAGAACAAGCAGTAGAAGAATTAAATAAAGCACAAGAATTACTTAATCCAATTATGGATAAGTATGATTATAAAAAGTTACCAAAAAGAAATTAAGTTGTCAGAAGGTAGGATTAATAATAAGTAAAATTTTTAATGTTTATAATATTAAATTGAAGTAGGTGAATTTATGAATAAAGTATTTTTATATTTATATCCAATTGAAGAGTACACTAAAGCGTTCGATTTAGGAAATGAATATTATGATGAAATTGGTGTTAGAAGACCTTTAGATGTCTTAAATCAAGCAATTCAAAAAAGATATAGAGATAATGGATATCAAATTGTATATGTAATTTATCCAGATAAAAAGATTTATGGTATTTTACCACAGTCAAATGATAAAATAGTATATACTGACATTACTTTTGACCAAGCAAGTGGATATAATCAAGATGGAAGTGAAAAATCATTAGATGATGTTGTATATCCAAACGAACAATATATTTTAGAACAATTAGGAAATGTAGATGAGTTAGTAATTAGTGGATATCATTTTCAAGATTGTTGTAAACGAGTTGGAGAAGTAGCATTAGCAAATGGTGTAAACACAATAATAGATTTAGATATGACAGATTTATTTTTTAATTTATATAGACAAGAAGAATATTTTAATATAGATTCATATGATCCAGCTAGATTTAAAGAATATATGATAAATAAAATGAGTAGATATGGAGATGAATTTTCTGAAAGATTGTTTAATAGAAAGTATCAAAGTGAAGCATATGGTTTTGGGAAATTTAATAAAAAACAAAAATAGAATATTTATAGATAAACTAACTTAATGAGCAGTAATGCTCTTTTTGTGTTATAAAGTATTTATAGAGCAAACTTATAATATGAGTATATAACATATATTTAGGCGACAAAAAGTTTAAAAATAGTAAAAATATATAAAATTAGGCGACATATCAAGTTGATAAATCCCTTTATTTACTTGACTTATAACATTCAGAGGCGTTCTATTAAATCGCCCCCTGAAGAGACGCTACGGCGTCTCATTTTGTTTGTTTATAAGGCCTCAAGGTCTTTTTATTTAGCTTTAGGTGGTAATTAGGTGGCAAATTTAAAATATTGTATAACTAATTATATGAAACAAGAAATTAGTGATATAATATAAATTGTTTGAAATATTACTTTGGAAAGGAATAAAAAAATGGAAGAAAAAGATAAAGAATTTGAAATTTCAATAGATACTGAAGTTGGAACCGGTTCATTGAAGCTTAAAAATTTTAAAAATAGGGTTGTTGCCTCTATCGGTGATATTATAGTTGATCAATTATCTTATTTTAGATGGAGCAATACTTTAAAGTTTCTAGATAAATATAATAGAAAAAGAGCAAGAAGAAAATTAGAAGGAAAAGATACGCCATTACCTCCTAAATTTATTTTAGAAGTATTAGAAAATGCTATACAAGAAGACAATGAACAAATTCAAGAACAATGGTGTAATATGCTAATTAATTGGCAAGACATTGAAAAAAATTGTGATCCTAAATATATGTATATTGATATTTTAAAAAATTTAAATATTAATGAAATTAGATTATTGAAAAAAATAAGTGTTGATCCTAATTTAGAAGAAACACGTACAAATAAAAATATGTATTATGACAGAAATATTATTCAAAACGCATTACACATTAATGATGAAGAATATGAACTTATGGTTTTAAATCTGTTTAGATTAAAAGTTTGTGATAGCTTAAAGTCTTCGGGTAATGCAATATCAGTTGGGGATCTTCCTGTTTTAGCTGATGCTGGAATAGATAAAATTATAATTACGTCTATTGGATATAATTTGATAAAATTAATAGATGAGTAAATGATTAGATAAAGAGGACTTAACTATAAATATAGCTTATAGAAAGCTTAAGAAGTAAGGGGATTATAAATGAAAAAATTTATGTTTGAAATAATAACATCATCATTATCCTTATTTGAAAATCTTATTTATAATTACGTAGCAATGACTATTATAGGTTATATTGCATATAAAATAACTTTTAGCGTTATTGGCGAATTGGGTTTTAGAGGTGAAATCGGTTCAATAAGTCAATGGATAATAAGAATTTTTGTGTTTATATTTGTATGAACTATATGTTGCATATTAATTACTTTGATGATATTTATTATTGAAAATTTGAAAATTATTATAATTAGTACTATGTTATTGTTTACAATATACATTTTGAAAATATATGCTAATAAAAATCTTACTTACATATTAAATAAAAAAATACTTTAAGATTTGAAATGTAAAAATAAAAATTAGATATTAATTATTATATGATTTAGTCGATTATATTATTTGAGGTGAAAATATGAATGAATGGGAATTAGCAAGATATCTAATAGATTCAAAAAAGTGTATTGATAGTTTAATATATATAGAAAACAATTTCGAACTATTAAGCAATTTAGATTTAAAATCTATAATAGATTCTAAATTGAGACTATATTATATAGATTTATGCATAATATTTGATTATAGTTTCAATAAACCAGAATTAAAAAAATTAAAATCAGATGATAAAATAGTCAATAAAATATATTATGAAAGAGATAAAAATAATGCTCATAAAGATATAGATTATAAAAAGAATAATCAAAAATTTGATGTATTAATATCTGAATTAAAAAATGAATTACTGCATTGCTTTGAAGTATGTCGAAATAGTTTGCCCAAAGAAATCACTTTAGATTATGTAGCATATGATAGAAATCTTTTTAGATTTGTAAATATGATTACACCAGAAATAGAAAATAAATTAAATGAATTATTATATAATCAAAAAAAATCAAATAATAATTATTCAAAAGATTTTAAAGTGTTTAATGATACAGAAGATATTAGATCAATCACTGGTTTAAATGATTATGCAGTACTACTTGATAATGGAATAAATTTAAAAGAATGCTTGCAAAATAGGCAAGATGCATGTATCAAAATAAATGTGTTATTTAAGCAAAATATATGGGGTGACATTAAAAGCCTCAAAGAAATCACTTCAAGATAATGAAAATATATTCATTAAATTTTTAAATGAAATAAAAAAATAGATATAGTTGATATATCTATTTTTAGTGAATATCTCTTGTAACATCATATTTATTTTTTATAAATAATTTGTTTAATAACATTATCTAAATATTCGCATAATTCATTTAAAAATAAAAAAGTGCTGACTTTGTTTTCAAAACAGGATATAATATATTAGTGCTGACTTTTATAAAAGAATAGTATATAATATATTTTATAGTTAATTACAATTCAGGATAAACTAATGTATAATTTTAACAAAAGTGCTGACTTTGATCTTAAAACACGGTATAATATTATTGTAGTGCTGATTTTTATTCGTAAAAATGATAAACTATAAAGGGAGGTTAATTATGACAAAATATAAAGTTCTAGATTTATTTTGTGGGGCGGGAGGACTTAGCTTAGGATTTAAATTAGCAGGTTTTCAAATTGTAGGTGGAATTGACTTCCAACGAGATGCAATTTATACACATGAAAAAAATTTTAAAAATAGTATTTCCATATGTGGAGATATTAAAGAAATATCAGATGATAAGGTTAAAGAGTTGTATGAAAATAAGGTTGATATAATTATAGGTGGACCACCATGTCAAGGTTTCTCGGCAGGAAACAGACAACAAATTGAAAATGACCCAAGAAATAAATTGTTTTTCGAATTCATTAGATTTGTTAGAATTTTACAACCAAAGGCAGTTGTGATAGAAAATGTAAGACAAATATTAACGAAAGATAAAGGATTTGCTAAAACTAAAATATTTGAAATTTTAGAAGAACTTGGATATAACGTTGATGTTAGAGTTTTAAAAGCGAATGATTATGGGGTTCCTCAAAACAGGAATAGAGCAATTTTTATTGGCTTAAAAAAAGAATATGGTAAAATTGATTATGATAAGATTAAAAAAATATCAATTCCAGTAACAGTAAAAGAAGCAATCGGAGAATTATATGAATTGGAAAATAAAAATACAAATATTATAACAATCAAACCACTAACAAAATTTCAAAAATATGTTAGATCAAAAGATAATATGATATTTAACCACGATATAAAATATCCTAATCAAGAAGTACAAGATAGAATGAATTTTGTTCCACAAGGTGGAAATTGGCAAAATGTACCAGAAAATATGTGGAAAACAAAAAGAAACAATAGACATTCTTCTGCATATAGAAGATTGGATGAAAATAAGCCATCAATAACAATAGATACTGGCCATATGAATTATTTTCATCCATTATATAATAGAGTTCCTACGGTTAGGGAGTCAGCAAGATTACAATCTTTTCCAGATGATTTTATTTTCGTCGGTACACCTACAAGTCAATTAAGGCAAGTAGGAAATGCAGTGCCACCATTGATGGCAAAAGCAGTTGCAGAATTAATTAAGGAGACTTTAGCAAATGAAAAATAGAAAAAATGTGATAGATTTGTTCTGTGGGTGTGGCGGATTTTCTAAAGGGTTTGAAGACGCCGGTTTTGAAGTTAAATTAGCTATAGATATGTGGAATGATGCTATTGAAACATTTAATGTAAATCATCATGTTCCAGTTGGGATAACAAAAAACATTTATGATTATACTAATGAAGAAATAAAGGAATTTGCAAAGAAAAATCGCATTACAGGAATTATAGGTGGACCACCATGTCAAGGATTTAGTATGGTTGGTAAAAGAGAGGCTAGCGATAAAAGGAATACGTTATATTTACAATATGTAAGATTTGTAGAACAAATAAGGCCAGAATTTTTTATTCTTGAAAATGTTAAGGGGTTATTGACTTTACAAAAAGGATATTTTAAGAAAGAGATAATAGAAAGATTTTCTGAACTTGGATATAATGTCACATATAAAGTGTTACGTGCATGTGATTATGGTGTTCCCCAAAAAAGAGAAAGAGTATTTTTTGTAGGGCTTAGGAAAGATAAATTTGGAGATAAATTTTTTGAATATCCTCAACCAGTTAATCATATAGTTGGAACTGAAGAAGCGTTAAGTGATTTACCTTCTCTTGATAATGGTGAATTAGAAACTGAATATAAGACTAAACCACAGAATGAATTCCAAAAATTAATGAGAAAAAATTCAAAATATATAAACAATAACGAAATAACAGTACATTCGAAACAAACAAAGAAAATTATTTCAATGATTCCAGATGGTGGTAATATTAAATCATTACCATCAGAATATTTTAAAATTAGAAACTATAGCTCTGCTTTTAAAAGAATGAATAGTAAAGAACCATCAACAACAATAGATTGTGGCCACAGAAATTATTTTCATTATAAAGAAAATAGAATCCCTACCGTTAGAGAATCTGCAAGAATTCAATCTTTTTCAGATAATTTTATATTCCTTGGATCTAAAACTAGTCAATATACTCAGGTTGGTAATGCAGTGCCACCACTTTTAGCAGAAGCAGTGGCTAATGCTTTAAAAAAAATGTATAAAGAAATTGATAAAAACGACTAAAAATGGTTGTTTTTTTAATATATTAATAAATCTTATTAAAAATATGTTACAATGTAATTGGTGGTTGTAGTTATGTTTAGTTATGAGAATTTGTATAATAAAGTGTTTGATACAACAATAGATTCGGATAAACTTGTTATTATAAGTGGTTATGTTGGACCTGCAGTTGTTCAAGACTTAAAAAAATTACCATATGATGTAGAGTTATATGTTGGAATGTATGGTAATGTAATTAGTGGAATATTACATAAGAGTTTATTAAAATCAGATAAAATGGAAAATGTTTCTATATTTTATACTAATATATTGGTTCATGCAAAATGCTACATTTGGTTTAAAAATAATAAAATAGTTAAGGCTTTGATTGGATCGGCAAACTTTTCAACAAGTGGTTTAATGACTCCTAAAAAGGAAGTATTAGGATATATTCCTGAAGAATCATATGATGAAATGTTAGTATATATTAATCTAATTAAACAGGTTTCATATTCAGTAAAAGAATATAATTATGAAGAAAAAAATATCATCGGTTTTACTGATGATATGACTCAAACTATAAGTGATAAAGAGGTTGAAATTTCTTTATTAGCGGCTAGAGGTAGTGGAAATCAAAACAATATTATAGGTATTGCTACCAATCCGGGTGATGTACATGCAGGAGCTGGTTTAAACTGGGGATTTTCTAATGGTATGCCAAAACCAAATGATGCATATATTAAAATTCCAAAAGAACAAATTATTAATAATCCTTTAATGTTTCCGCCTAAAAGTAATGATATAAATGATCCCATTGATGTAATTTGGGATGACGGCACAGAAATGCAAATGCTTTTGGAAGGTAATCAAACTGTAGAGGGTATTGATTACCCTAAACAAATTAGTACATATAAGAGTAAAAAAGAATTAGGATTATATTTAAGAAAACGAATAGGAGATGCGATAGGAAAAAACTTAATCATTCCAGAAGAATTGTCAAAAGATGAGTTCGTCGCTAAAGCACATTATTATAAAGATAAATTTATAACAAAAGAAATGTTAGACTTATATGGCAGAACATCAATTAATATCAAGTTAATTGGCGATCGAACTTATTATTTTGATTTTTCAAGAAATAATTCAGAAAAAGAACAATAAACTTGTTCATTTTAATTTATTAATGTAGTAATAAAGAACATACTTGTGCCTCTTATTTTACATAATCATATTTTTAATTGTTAAAAATGCTTATAATTAACAAGTTATTAAGCATTTTTTCTTTTTATGTGCTATAATATATCTTACTTTGAGGGGGAAAACTATGGAAAGCAACATTACTCAAATAGATTTTAAAGATATTAAATCATATAAAACTAAAAAATTGATTAATACTTTGAAAAAATTAACAGATGAACAAATAAATATAATAGTAGATTCAAGTGTGATTGATTTTATTTCAAATTTAGATATTAACACCATTAATTCTATTTTTAGAAATTCAAGTTCTGTTATGCAAAATAAATTGTGGACTAATGATAAAATTCAAAGAATATTAATTTTAGGAACTTTAAATTTAGATAACTTTGTTTGTACTGAACAGACTATAAGAAATCTTGAAAACTTAAATAAAGTTATAAAATCACAAGCTATAAAAAAACAAATGTATAGTAATAAATATTTTATATCTATTGTTATGAATAGTAATAAAATTGAAAATAGATTTTTTAATTCATATGATTTAAGAAAAGTTTTTGATGGAATTGTACAAAGTGAAGAATTTAATTCATTACCTACTGATAGACAGTTAAGAGTAATAGAAAAATTAAATGGTTATACTAGAGAGGCACTTCTTCCTACTGATTTTAGGGAAAGATATAGCAATATAGAAAGAATTCTATTTGGTTCTGACAGAGATAGAATTGACAGTAGTATAATGGAACAATTAAATTCAGAAGAATTATTTTTCTTAGATTATATTAATGATACTATGGATAATAATAATGCTATAAGAAAATATATGTTAGAAAATGTAGGAAAGAATGGTAAATCGTTTGAAGAGTTCTTTGCTGAAATAAAAACTAGAGATGAATTAATAAGAGAAAAAATACGAAATCACTTTAGACATCAACATTTTTATAGACGAGTTAGTTTAGAGGAAAAAATATATCATATTTTATTAAACGAAAATCAGGAAGAACTAATTAAAGAGAAACTTTTAAAATATTTAATTTGCTATATATTAAAAAATAGTTCTGTTAATCCTGAGATGATGTATAACACATTAAAAAGAAATTTAAATAATGGTTTAATAAGTTATAGGGATATAAATTGTTTGACTAATAATTATGATGAAGTAACGAAGGATTTAAAATTAATGTTTTATTTGAAGTTCAATATTGCTCTTCTAAATGCTAGATATCTTCATGGTATAACTTCAGAACAATTATCTAAAGTAAATGTTAAACATATTAATAAATTATCTAAATTTTTAGAAGATAAGACTCAAGATGAATTATCTGCAATATATGGATTATGTATTAAAATGTATTTCATATTTGGATATGAGAGAAGTATAGAAATATTAAGTGGTAAATTTGGACAATATAACAGAATGTTTTTGGATAATGTTGCTAAAACAGATGTAACAAGAGTTGAAATGAAAGCAGAAGGAAATAAATTTTTACCTGTTATTGATAAAAGATTCATTAACTTTATGTTTGAAATACCAAAGAACAATCATTTTATAAATATGTTTAATAATAAAGATTCTGAATTATATAAAATGTGGTATTACTTATATAACAACTATGATGAAGTATTAGAAAAATGTCATAATGAAATTACATTAAAGAAAGTAAATGCAATATTAGAAACAGAAAAATATGATGTAGATAGAAAAATAATAACTCCTGATAACTACTTATTAAATAATAATAGCTTTTTAGAAAATATTATTTTAGGAAATAAAACACACAATAGTAATAACGAAGTATTAAGAAAGATTGTTGAAATATATTCACAAATGAAAAAAAGAGTTGAATCTAGTATTCCATATGTAAAAGGAGTTTCAACAAGCGGTTATACTTATGAAGTTATGAAATTAGATGACCCACAAATATTTGAGTTAGGATATAAAGCTAATTGTTGTATTAGAACATTTGATATAGCACATAAACATTTGCTACACGCAGCACTTTGTAGAAATGGTAGAATATTAATAATATATGATAAATTAGGTGATATTGCTGCTTTTTGCCCATTGAAAAGAAATGGAAATGTATTAATAGCGAACAGCATTGAGTGTGTAGATAAAAAGATAGAAGTTAATGGGCATTTAATATCTACTGCATTTAAAGAAGGAATGGAAAAGATAGTAGAAGTTACTAAACAAAGTAACGAACCAATTAATTTAGCTTGTATGGGCAGTGCTTCATACTTAAAACCAAATACAACTTCTTTTCCAAAAGATTATCCAACACCAACTATATTTGAAAAAGATGATGAAGTATATGGAAATACAGATGTTTATCATAAAACTTTAGATGTTGTATATAAAGATAATAATTTTGATTTTAAAAATATTAAATCGAAAGATCCAGATGTTTCATATATGGACCCTAGAGATGAAATAAAATTTGTTGATTTCTTTACAGATAGATATAACAACAATAATGAAAATGTAATTAACATAATAAATTCTATAAATTATTCAATTAATCCTACAAACTATATGCCAATAAGCAAATATTCTATAAGAAGTGTTTATTATTCTAAAGATTGGTATATAGTTGAAACATATCAAGGATTAATTGGTGAATGTTTAGAAAATGATTATAGAGCAAGAGAAGAATTTAATAGTTATATGACAATGTTAAATAAAGAAGAACAACCAAAAGTATTAAAAAGAGAATTATAGAAAAAGACCAGTGCTATAAACTAGTACCGGTCTTATCTTTTTTTCAGCAAGTAAATAATGTTCTCTAATATCTATAACTAGTTGTTGAAGATTATTCACAGTCTTTCTTAAAAAATCAACATCTTCAACATAACCCCAATAATGCATTTTAGTAGCCATCTGATTTAAAATATTTCCTGTTCTTCTAACATAATTATGCGATTCATAAAACTCAATAGGTGGCTTTTCTTTTGGCTCAAAACCCATTATTAATTCTCTTATTACCACAACATAAGGTAGTCCAACTTTTGAAGATAATTCTATTAATCTATCTCTTTCTTCGTAACTTAAATATACATTTAATTTCCAATTTCTTTTTCTCAATAGTTAGCCTTTCATATACGATTGAACTCTAGAATCTCAATATTTCTCATCACGCTTGTTATATAAGATTAAAAATTAATCCTCACATTCTAAAACTACGATAATAAAAAGAAAAGAGCTAGGCCGTCATAGAAATGGATACAAAGACCCTTGGTATAATTTGCCTAAACTCGATCGCAGATATTTATATTCATTTTTATAAAAATGAATATAAATATTATAATGTAAATATCAAAAGTTTCAACTTATCAAAACTAGTCAATTTACTACTCAGTATTATACGTGGTATAATTGAAATAGGTGATTATAATGCGTGAATTAACAGAAAAAGTAGTTGAATTTACTCGTGAAAGAGATTGGGATCAGTTTCATTCTCCAGAGAATTTAGCTAAGAGTATTTCTATTGAAGCAGGTGAGTTATTAGAATGCTTTCAATGGAATAATGAATATGATTTGGACGAAGTTAAAGAAGAATTAGCAGATGTTATTAATTATTGTTTATTAATGGCTGATAAATTAGGAGTAGATCCTAAACAAATAGTTTTAGATAAAATGGAAAAAACTGCTAAGAAATATCCAATTGAAAAAGCTAAAGGAAAGAGCACAAAATATAATAAATTATAGGAAGTGATAATATGGCAGAAATTATTACAAAGAAATTTAATGCAGGCACATCAAGCATTTTAAAAAATGAAAAATATGGAAGCAATTGGCCAGTTGTTTATATTATTAATAATAAAGAAGAGGCTTATGTTGGTGAAACAACTGATGCTAGTATTAGGTCAAATCAACATTGGGCGAATGAAGTCAGAAGGAATTTAGATAAAATAAACATAATAGGTGATGATACTTTTAATAAATCTTCAATATTAGATCTTGAATCCTTTTTAATAAAATATATGTCTGCAGATAATAAATTTAAATTGCAAAATGGTAACGGTGGCTTACAAAATCATAATTATTATCAAAGAGAAATGTATGAAACTAAATTTAGAGAAATTTGGCTACAATTAAAATCAAAAGGATTAGTAAAAAATGATTTAAAAATGATTGCTAATTCTGATTTATTTAAATATTCGCCATACAAAGCATTAACGGTTGATCAATATGTGATTGTAAATGATATTTTAAGTGATTTATCAGATTTGGTTTATAAAAAAGAAAAAGGAACTTTTGTTGTTGAAGGTGGAGCTGGAACAGGAAAAACTATTTTGGGAATATACCTTCTTAAATTATTAGTTCAAGCAAAAGATTCATCTCAAATTGAAATTGAAGAGGATCAAGTTGAACAAAATCTATCTGAAATATTAAAAATAAATGATGCAGTAGATGATTTAAAAATAGGCATGGTTATTCCTATGGAAAATTTAAGAAGTACCCTTAAAAAGGTATTTAGAAGTATTAAGGATTTGAATTCTAATATGGTGTTAAGTCCGCATGACGTTGGGAAAAATGATGAAATATATGATTTGTTAATAGTTGATGAAGCACATAGACTTAGAAGAAGAAAAAATCTTACACAGTATGGTACATTTGATGAAAATAATAGAAAAATGAATTTAGGTAATTCGGGTACAGAACTTGATTGGATTTTATTAAAAAGCAAGTATCAAATTTTTTTCTATGATGAAAATCAATCAATTAAACCAACTGATATAAGAAAAGAAGACTTCGATAAATTAATGCTAAGAAAAAATTATCATGCTTATCAATTAAATACTCAATTGAGATGCTTATTAGGTGGTAATGAATATATTGATTATATAAAGGCAATATTTAGTAATAATCCTCCTAAAAAGAAAATTGACTTTAAACAATACGATTTAAAAATATTTGATGATGTTGGCAGTATGGTTGAAGATATCAAAGAAAAAGATTCTGAATATGGACTATGTAGAAATATTGCAGGATATGCTTGGAAGTGGAATAGTAAAGGCAAACATTTGCCATTAGACTCAACTATATCTAAAAATAATAATGGTTTATATGATATAGAAATAGATAACAATAAATATATATGGAATTCACAAGCTTATGATTGGATTAATTCTAAAAATGCTGTAAATGAAATAGGTAGTATTCATACAACTCAAGGCTTTGACTTAAATTACACTGGATTAATTATTGGCAATGAATTAAGGTATGATTTAGATAAGAATCAGTTCATTGTAGATAGAAATAATTATTATGATGCTAAAGGAAAAGCGGATACAACTGATGAAGAATTATTAAATTATTTATTAAATATCTATAGAACTATGATGACTAGGGGAATGCTTGGAACATATATTTATGTATGTGATCCGAGTTTACGACAATATCTAAAAAAATATATTTCTACAAAATAAAAAAACATATATAGCTATGTGATCTATATATGTTTTTTTATGCTATAATACATATAATTATTTATTCTTGGAGGGATTTATATGGATGAAAGTATTAAATTTATTAATCGGAAAATCAATGATTTGAATATTAAGATAGAAAAAAATATAGATGATTCTATTGATAATAGGGGCTACATGTCTCAAAATATAATAAAGAGTTTAAGAGATTTGGTAGAATTTATAGCTTTTAAAGTATATGTTGTTGAATACAAGAAGGATTATGTAGAATATAATCATGTGAATAACGGACTTGCTATTAAGTATATTAAATCTTTATATAAGCATGAAATATTAAAGAACTTTCATGCCTTATTAGAAATTGGACCTTCACATAATAGTTATAGTGAGGATGGTTCAATTAGATTAATGGTTAAATATCAAGAGTATCTTGTTGATCTAAAAAGATATTATTTTGAGTTGTTTAAAGAAAAAATATTAACAAATTTATATAAATTTCCTATGTTTAAAATAGACCCATCTTTATATGATTACTATAAAGAAATATATAATAAGTTAATTCAAATAAAATTTGATAATAGTGAACGAGTTTTAGGTAATGCATATTATATTAAGAAAACAAAGCCAGTTGCTATAGAAGATAGAGTTTTTTATGAATTAACATTGACGCCAGCTACCGACTATGTTAATAAATTTAATAGAATTATTTTTTATTCTCCAGTTAGAATTCCGGATAATTATGCTATTAAAATAAGCTATGTAAGTAAAAATATAAAATCATTTAAATCAGAAGTAGAAATCAAGATAATTAATAATTATGAGATATTTATCAAACCGGCTGAAATAAATAGTTTGTACAAAATATTTGGTATTAATAGAAGAGTATCATATCGTGCAAATGAATATGATTATTTTATGAAATTATTAAAAAATAATCGTTGGACATTAAATCATATTATTAATTTGAATGATGAAGAATTTGTAATAATTAGACAGGAGTCATCAGTTTATAATACTCATCATTTGTTTGAATTGTTAGAAATGATAAGAAATGTTATTATTAACAATAAACCCGGTCATAATGTTTTAAAGTACTTAATACATGTATTGAGAAATTCTGTAGTTATTGATCAAATATGTGATCGGCAATGTAAAATACTATCAGATTTATGTTTAGAGTATGGGTGTAATGTTTTTGAAACTATGCCATATGCCTCTTCATTAAATGGTCATAAAATATCTATATCAGATTTATTTGAAATAATTGATCCAGTAAATAGAGAGCATGAGTTCTTTGGAAGAAAGATAAATGATTTATGCAATTCAACAAATAGAATTTATTTTTCTTTTAAGGAATTAGGTTATGATGAAGAAGATGGAAAAAAACTTATAAAAGAATTTAATAAGCGCGTTTATTACAAACATACAGATAGATATTTAGAAACAGTTGGAAATAAAGTCTATATAAGAGGATTTGAAGAAAGTACGATAAAAATCATAGATGTTTTAAAAAGTAAAACTAATGAAAAATATTCTGATTATAAAAATATGTATGATATGTTTGAGGCTTTTAGCGATTATGAATTTACTGATAGTATTAAGAAAAATATTTCTGAAAAAATATATATTAATTCAAAAGTTGGATTAATATATGGCTCTGCAGGAACAGGTAAAACTGAAATGATTAAAATAATATCTAAAATATTTGATGGTAAAAAAATTGCTTTTTTAGCTAAAACTAATGCTGCTCTAAACAATATTAAAATTCGAGTTGGTAAAGAGGCAATGGATAACTACAAATTTTATACTGTTGATAAATTTGTTGATAATTCTATAAGAGATAGTTATGATTTAGTTGTTGTAGATGAGTGTAGTATGGTAGAGAATGATATAATGCTTCAAATGTTAAAGAAAAATAATTATGATTGCTTACTATTAGTTGGTGATATATATCAAATTGAAGCAATTGAGTTTGGTAACTGGTTTAGATTTGCAAAGGAATTGATTCCTGAAAATTCATATGAACTAACTGAAAATTTTCGAACTACGAATCATGGATTAAAGAATTTATGGTCTAAAGTAAGAAATCTAGATGATGGTATTACTGAGAAAACAATTGACGAAGCTTATTCAGAAATATTAAGTGAATCAATATTTGAAAATAGAGAAGATGAAGAAATTGTTCTATGTTTGAATTATGATGGCCCATATGGGATTAATAATATAAATAGATATTTGCAGATGACAAATAAAAATAAACCAATAGAATGGGGAATAAATACATATAAGGTTGGAGATCCAATTATATTTAGTGATGTAAGGAGATTTTCTAATGTTTTATATAATAATCTTAAAGGAAAAATTCTAAAAATTGAAAAGAATGAAGGTAGCATAACTTTTGAATTATTTGTAGAAAGAAGAATTTCTGATTTTGATGCCTTTGCCAATAACATTAAAGTTATTTCTAGGGGAGATGATGGATCGGTTATAGAAATAAAGGTATTACGAAAAGATGATGATGATAAAGATGATGAAGTAGGTTATATTGTTCCTTTCACGGTATCTTATGCTACATCTATACATAAATCACAAGGTTTAGAATTTGATTCCGTTAAAATTATTATTTCTGATGAGTCCGAAGAATTAATTACTAAAAATATATTTTACACCGCAATAACTAGGTCTAAAAATCATCTTAAAATTTACTGGAGTCCAGAATGCCAAAATAAAGTTATTAAGAACATGAAGGATTACAGTTTGAAAGATGATGTAATTATTATAAAAAATAAAATGAAAAATTAATAAGTATATATGTATATGCTTTTTGTATTAAAATTTATTTATTAAATATTATAATAATATACCGATAACAGTATAAATATATTGACAAATTATACCGGCAACGGTATAATGTAATTAGAGGTGAAAATTATGGAATTTATGACTACAAAAGAAACTGTAAAAAAGTGGGGTATTAGTGAAAGAAGAATAAGACAATTATTACAAGATGGAAGAATTGAAGGTGCTGTAAAAGTAGGTAATAATTGGAATATTCCTATTAATGCTAATAAACCAGCTGATAAAAGAAGCATGAAATTAGATAATACTGAATTTATATTTGATTTACCTGATAATTATTTTGATAAAGTTGATGAATTAAATAAAGAATTAAATTCTAAAAGACCTATATCTAACGAAACATTAAAATCTTTAAAGGAATCTTTCAATTTAGAGTGGACTTATAATAGTAACGGTATAGAAGGAAATACATTAACGTTAAGAGAAACACAAGTTGTTTTAGAAGGTATTACTGTTGGTGGTAAATCATTAAAGGAACATTTAGAAGTTATTAATCATGAACAAGCAATATTATTCTTAGATGATCTTATTAAAGATAAGAAACCAATTACAGAATGGAACATTAAAAATATTCATCAATTAGTTTTAAAAGAAATAGATGATGATAACGCTAGTAGATATAGAGATGAGAATGTAAAAATAAAAGGTGCTACACATATTCCACCAGATTATTTAATAGTTCCAGAATTAATGGAAAAATTAATTATTAACTATGAAGATTGGAAAAAATATCATCCAATTATTAGAGCTGCATTATTACATGGAGAATTAGTTAAAATACATCCATTTGTTGATGGTAATGGCAGAACTTCAAGATTAGTTATGAACTTATCTTTAATGAATAGCGGATATCTTCCAGTAATTGTAAAAAAAGAAAAAAGATTAGAATATTATAATGCTTTAGATAAAGCATATACTACTGGAGATTATACTGATTTTATTAAATTAGTTAATGAATTAGAAATTGAAATGTTAAATAAATATTTAGAATTGTTGTAGTGTAGGTGATTAAAATGAAAAATAAGTTTAAAAACTTATATAAAATTAAAATAAGCAATACTATTTATATAATAATTTGTTGTATTACTATGGCTTTACTCTTTGATTTATCAAAATACATTTTTTCTAATTTATTAAATATTCATTTAGGTTTGAATTTTGAAATTGATTTTATGGCTATTTATGCTGGTTTTTTAACATTAATATTACCTGTTGCAATACTAATAATTGAAAGAATTGAAAACTTAGATAATGCAATAATTTCAGAAACGTATTTAAGGGAAACGGCAATTTTCCCAGTTATTGTTTATTTTGTAGTTAATTTGCTAATATTTGCATTTAATAATAATCAATATTTCTTTATTGTATCATCGATTATTTCAACTGTTTTAATAGTTTATATGTATTATAAATCATTTAAAATGATTTCAAATTTAATTTATGAAAAAGAAAAGATTGGAATTGTTAATGAAGAGGTAATATCAAATGATTTAGTAGATCAAACTACACATTTTAGTGAAGATAACAAAATAACTATTTATCAAAAATATGGAGTATATGTTGGAAGATATAATTATATTTCAACTGAAGGATATAAAAAGAAACCATTATATCCAACAAATAATTACTTGATAATTAAACAGTATAATTATCGTGTTATAAATAAGTTAATAAAAAAGTTGAAAATATATAATAAGTTATTTATTGATACATATATACCTAACGAAGAAAATGTTGAATATAGCAATGATAATAAGCCTAACGTTATAGTAGTTCTTTCTGATATTGGATCAACGTTAAATAAAAATAATAGTTGGATATCGATATACTATAAAAATGTATCATATAATGATGTAGAAATGATTATAGAAATATTAAAAAATAAAGTTTATATAACTTCAGAGTCAAATAGCCATTTGTATATTGAAGTAGCATATAAAGGGATATTGAAAGATTGCATTGAATCTATTAATAGTAATTCTTCTTCGCTTTTATCTGAAAATTTAGAAAGATATCTTGAAATATATAAGAATTACATTAATGAGTTTTCATCAAAAATTGGATCATTTACTTATGAAGAATCTTATAGCCACATAAACTCCTTTATTAGATTTAGAGGAATGGATTTTCTGACAAATGTTCAAAAGAATATATATGATTATTCTTCAATGATATTGGAAAAAAATAATGTAAGATTAATGAATTCTTTAATAAGTTTTTTATATAGTGCTATTCTTTATTCGTATCAAAAAAAAGAATTGCTATCTATTCAACTATTATATGGCACATATGAATATTTATGTGAATGTTCTCTTAAATTGAATGATAATTCTTCATTTGAAAAAATCAAATTAGAAATATTTGAATTTATGAACATGATAAAATATGATATGCCCAAATCAGAGGATAGATTTGAGAAGGATACATTATTAGTGTGCAATAGAGTTATTGGTAATATAATATTTAACTTAAGTCGTAAGGACGAGGAAAAATGTTTGAAATTTTACAAAAAAATATTCAATTATATTAATGAAATATCTGAAGAATTGGATTCTGTGGATTGTGATGTTTCTGATAATAATATGATGTATCATAATACTTTGACTGATATATATGATAATTTAACTTGTAATATTTTTGCAGTAACAGCTTATGCAATACAAAAAAATAAAAATTTGGATGTCGAAAAACTATTATTGTTTTACGATAAAATTGATGTGAATTCTTTGAGCAATATATTAACTAAATCAATATATTTTGACTTCAATAATCGTAATTATTCATGGGATTTAATGGATATGGATAATATTGATGATGATGGAGTATACAATATAAATACAACTTATTATTTCATACATTTATATTGCTTGTTGATTTCAAGAAAGAATATTAATTCTATAAAAATTAAAAGTAATTTTGAATTAAGCAATCAATCTGATAGTATAATAAGTGAATTAAAAAATATGAACAAAGAAGAGTATATTGAGTTATTTGAAAATGTTAAATCAGATGTAGAAAAGGAAGAAAAAGAGTATATTCGAAAAACACCAATTTCACCAGATAAAATTGAGAATTTCAAAAATAAGTTTTTTGAATATTATGACAAGCATAATAGATTGGTAAAACTATTTAACATAACAGATAATTTAAAAATAATTAAAAGAAAGAAAAAAGGAAAAAATTATCTAGGAATTAGAAATATAGTTGATAAAACATATTTTTTAGAAAAAACACCAAATAATAGATGTATCATATGGAGTAATTTTGAAGAAAATTATGCTAATTCCTTTATTAATTCTGAGGAAAATAAATTTGCAATCGCATTAAATAACAATTCATCATTAAGTGATAAATCAATTATTGATTATTTACAAGATTTAAGCATTATAAAGCTTAAAAAAAGTATATTATTTTCTAATTATGAAACAATACATAAAATATTTGGATATAGTAATATATCATATAAGAAAGAAGATAATAAAGAATATGCTAATTTATTTGTTATGATAAAAGGAATTTACGTTCCAATCACAGTTATAAATGGTATTGATGAAAATTGCATATATCATGTTTTTGATAATAAAATAGGGAAACTTGAAAAATTAGATAACAGTTTTGAAATTGAAATACTTGATTTTTATAACAATGATGAATTATTAAAAAAATGTATGAATGAAAAAATTAATGGTTTAGATTTAACCGGTATAGAAAGAAAGAATCACTTATTAGAATCAGTTGACTTATTTATTCAAGAATATATACATATTAATGTTGATAACTTGATATCGTTAAAATTTTATCATTAAAAAAAGAGCATATATAGCTACGTAACCTATATATGCTTTTTATATGTCTGCACAGTTTTTTGTACAATAAATTGATTAAATTTTGCTGTGCAAGATTAAACATTTTTAAACTATGTGCCTTGAAAACGTTGATATTAAAGGGATTAAATAGGTATGATTTACCCATTATTGTTCGTCCCCTGAAGAGAGAATTTAACCGTGCTCTCATTTTTTTGTGCCCATTTTATAAAAAGTTTGCGGGGCATCGGTATTGCTAAAATAATTTTAGGTACAATTTAGGTACAAAAAAATTGACTTTAAAAATAGTTCATTGAAGAAAAGCAACGAAAGTGGCAAAAATCTTCAATGGATTTTTTACAGTGATATGGACAATATAGATTTCGTCCGTATGATTGTAATGGTATTATACCGCATATGGTAGTATATAATCGTTATAAGATCATGGTACAATTATTATGGAGGAGATGACTTATGGAAAAGAAAGAAAAAATAATTAGCAATAAAATTAAATGTAAAAAATGTGGAAATATTATAGAGTCAATAAGTACAAATGATTATAAAAGGTGTTCTTGTGGAGCCGTTGCAGTTGATGGTGGTACTGAATATTTGAAGAGAATTGGTAATGAAAATGATTATATAGAATTATCTATTAGTAAAGATAATAATAGATAGTTATTACCATAGATAATAAAAAAATAAGTAATACTCTAACAAGCAAAGGTATATCAACTAGTAACCATACAGTTTAAAAATATATAACTGCATATCTGGAAAGTTATTTAATAAATAAATACGAAAGATTTGATATTAAAGAAAAAATTTATTATCCAGAAATTATAAATATTATGCAGTTGATCCAGAATTAAGAAGAGGATATAAAGTCTGTACCGGAAAAATAGACAATTTAGAAGTAGATTTTGTTGCCGAAAATAGAGATTGATTAAAATACTATCAAGTAACATTCACCATCAAAGATGAAAAAGTTCTTGCTAGAGAATTAAGATCTATCCAAAAAGCCAACGTTCATTTTCCTAAAATATTATTAACTTTAGATATGAATCTTGAAGCAGATTATAATGGAATAACAAAAAAACGTAGTCGATTGACTATTAAAAGAAAAATAATATATAAAATTTATTTTATAAATACATAAAAATCAGCGTAACCTTAGCTGATTTTATTTTCACTTAAATATACTATCCATCGAAATATTATGATTCTTACAAATTGTATACAAACTCATAGTAGAAATTAAATTATTACCTAACTCATAATTACTATAAGTAGTTTGAGATATCATACACTCATCTGCAATTTGTTGCTGAGTTAAGTTTAAATCTTTTCTAATTCTTTTTAATTTATCACCAATCATTTTTCTATCAATACTATCAAGTTTATCATACTTAACATTCTTACTATTTAACTTAAGTAAATAATCCATAGAATAGCCATACTTCAAACTAAATTTATATAAATGCTTTAAAGGAATAACATCTCTACCAGTTTCCCATCCACTATAGGTAGATTCAGCCACATTAAAAACCTTTCCAAGTTCCTTTTGTGTCATTTCCATGTATTCTCTAATATATTTCAAGTTATTTTCGTACATTTTACTACCACCTATTATTAATTTTTGCATTAAAAAAATAATTATTTATAAAACTTGGATATATTTGGTAAAAATATGTTATTATAATGTATAGAAACAAAAAGAAAATAGGTAATCATATGAATTATAAAACTAAAATACTACAATATCTTATAAGTACTAAGCCGAAACATTATGGAATAATGCAAGAATTAATTAACAAAGGAGTATTCGATAAAATTTTAAAAATTAATTTTAAAAAAAAAGATAAAGAAGATAATAATCAAAATGTTGAAGAATCATTTATTGAAAAACTAACTTTCTTTGTTGATTTCTTTCATAACAACTTTCCATCAATTAAAGAAAAAGGACACATACTAGAGTTAATTTTAACTACAAATATACCAGAGTTTTTAACTTCGCCTATTACTTTAAAAGAACTTAACGATAAATATATTATTTATTCAATGAAAAAAACAATCATTAATAACTTCCTAACTATATTTAAACAAATTAGAAATAATATCCCCATTCAAGAATTAAATAAGATCAAAATAAAATATAACTATAATTTAGATAAATTAACAGATGTTGAAAACCTATTTAATATTTTAAAAGACCTAGTAACAACCAATATAACTAATGATGATAACATTCTATACTTATTTGATAACTACGCTAACAATATGACCAAAATAGAAAAAGAATATAACCTTAATAAACAAGAAACAATCATTAAAATAAATAATGAATATATTTATTACTATAATAAAATATTTACTAATTATTATAAAAGAATAAAAATCCTTAAAATAACAAAATTTATATATAAAATGACATAATTAACTAAATAAAATCCCAAACAAGCAATTAAATCTACCAAAATCCAACTGTCTAATGATATAATTAAAATAAGATAAGAGGTTGGCATTATGGTTTTAACTAGTGAAGAGATAAAATCCAAAGATTTTGAATTACTAAAGTTATATCAAAATCAAGTTAATGAATTACTACTAAAAGATAAATACATCTCTAAAAAAGAGTATCTAAAAATATACAAACAACTAACACCTATAATTCATAAACTAAAAATTATGGAAAAAGAATCTATGCTTGAACTATGGTGCCAAAAAAATAAAGTAGATTACTACGAAATAAAAAGTCTTATTAACTTTTATACAAACACTAGTAAAATAATAGATGATAAAAATACGCTTTATGTAAATAAACATCTAGAAGCTGATAAAGAATATTTAGATACCATTCTTGCAAATGAAGACCCAAACATAAAACTAGATAAAGAACAAAGAAAAGTAATCCTTTCTGATGAAGATTACACATTAGTAGTAGCAGGAGCAGGATCTGGTAAAACAACTACTATTGAAGCCAAAGTTAAATATCTTATTGAAAAACAGCACATAGATCCAAATCGTATTTTAATAATCTCCTTTACCAGAAAAGCAACTAATGAATTACAAACAAGATGTAAGCGCCTTGGCTTGCCTGTTAAAATATCCACATTCCATTCCCTAGCAAATCAGGTTATTGGCTCAGCCGAAGAATCCCATCATCAAATAACAACTGGAGATTTAATGTTCAAAACTATTAAAGAATACCTTATTAATAATGAAAATGACGAAGAATTTGTAAAAAAGATCCTTCTATTCTTTGCTAGTTACTTAAACGTTCCTTTTGGTGAAGAAAATATAAGTTTATTATTCTCGGAACTAGCAAAAAATGATTGCTCAACCCTTAAATCCGATATAATATCATCTCTTGACGAATTTAACAAAAAACAAATTAGTCAAAAATATACCTTAAAAAATGAAAAAGTCAAAAGTGTTGAAGAATGCCGTATCGCCAACTTTTTATACATAAACGGTATTGACTATGAATATGAACCAGTTTATAAATATTGCTTTAATAATACAATTAAACCATATTGCCCAGATTTCATAATTAGACAATATAACAAAGAAATATATCTTGAACATTTTGGTATATCTGAAAATGGAGAAAATCCAAGATACTCTAAAGAAGAACTAGAACAATATAAAAAACACGTTAATGACAAAATAATGTTTCACAGAAAACATGGTACTAAATTAATTTATACCTTTTCAAAATATAATGATAACAAAGATACAATAACTCATTTAAAAGAAGAATTAATAAAATCAGGCGTCTCATTTGAACCTAAAAGCCAAAAAGCAATTTATAAAGCCATCCTATCAAATTTAGAAGATAAATATTTTAACAAACTAGTTCAGTTAATATGTGTCTTCATATCTAGATTCAAAACTAATAATTTTAGCCCATCCAAATTTGATGAATGGAAAATTACCTTATCTGATGAAAGAACCAAATTATTTGTAAATATTTGTTACGAATGCTATTTAGCTTACTCAAGCGTATTAAAAAATACCGGAAGTATTGACTTTGAAGACATGATTAATAATGCCTCTAATATATTAGATAAATTGATTGAAAATAATCAAAAGTTACCATACGACTATATATTTGTTGATGAATATCAAGATATTTCACTTCAAAGATTTAATCTATGTGAAAAATTATCAAAATGTTCTAATGCTAAAATAGTAGCTGTCGGCGATGACTGGCAATCAATATTTAAATTTAGTGGTGCTCAAATTGATTTATTTACCAAATTTGAACAAATAATGGGTTATGCCAATATTCAAAAAATAACTAATACATATCGCAATTTCCAAGAACTAATCGATATAGCCGGTAACTTTGTAATGTCAAATAAATACCAAATAACTAAAAAATTAAAATCAAATAAATCTATAAAAAATCCTGTTATTTTAATGACATATAATGATAAAAAAGACTATATATCATACAAACTAGGTGATACAGTAACAAATAGGTTAGGTAGTGCTATTGAACACGCTTTAGACAATATTGTTAAAGAAAATGGAATAAATCAAAAAGTATTGTTTATAGGTCGTTATGGTTTTGAACAATTCATATTATCGAATTATAAAGAAGGTTTCACCTATAAAAGAAATAAATTATATTCTAATAAATATCCTAAATTAAATATTACCTTTTTGACTGCTCATTCATCAAAAGGATTAACATATGATAATGTAATAATAATAAATGGTAAAGATGCAATTTTAGGTTTCCCATCAAGAATAGTTGATGATCCTGTCATGAAACTGGTTATCAAAGACGAAGAAAACTTCGAATATGCCGAAGAAAGAAGATTATTCTACGTTGCTCTAACTAGAACAAAAAATAAAGTTTATATCTTAACACCAAAATATAAACCATCCAAATTTATTTTAGAATTAAATAATAACTATCAAAATGTTCTAGTAGTTGGTGAAAAAATAGAGCCGGAAGTTAATTATGATAATTTATTAAAATGTCCTTTATGCGGCTATCCATTACAAAGAAGAAGTAATAATAATTTTAAAATTCCTGGAGAAATATGGATATGTTCAAATGATCCAGAAATTTGTGGATATGTAACTAATAATCCAAGAGGAGGAAAAATGTCCATTTCCAAATGCCCAAAATGCTCTGATGGTTATTTAATTGTTAAAAAAGTTCCAGATCCAGCTAAAGAAAAATATATTTTAGGTTGTACTAACTATTTAAAAGATGGAACAGGTTGTAATGCTTATTTAGTTGATAATAAATATACTCAAGATTTAGATCTAGTTAATTTAGAGTTTTTTGATAAAAATACTGATATTCAAAAATTAACCTATTGTAATAAAAACTTTATAGAACTAGTAAACACTATAATATATATTGCAAAATATTATGAAAATTATAAATTTAAAATAAGCCCTAGAACAATCTTAGAAATATTAGTAGGTGCAAGTAGCAAACAAATAAAAGTATTCAAACTATACAAAAATAAATACTATGGTTATTTAACAGTTGATGATAGGCAAAAATATTGGGCATTATTTAAAGCACTAACCAAAGAAGAAATTTTAAATGTCGATGAAAGTAACTATAATAATGTAACAGCCCTAAAAGATCATTTAACATTAGATGATTATAAAATAATTTATGCATCAATCAAAATAAAATAAGTACAGGAACTAAATATAATTATTAGTTCCTTTTATAATTTAAAATTTTTATTAAAAAAATAAGTATATTTAACAAAACTTAAATATTTATTAACTTACTTATATATGCTAAGAAATATCAAATATTAAAATCTATTTTAAATTATGTTAAGTTATATAAAATTATGTCTTTATTGTTTGTTTATAGATTTGATATAATATGTATCAAGGGAGGATAAATATGAGTAATATAGTAGATTATACTGAAAAAAATTTTGAAGATATAAAGCATATTGATGACAACGGAAATGAGTTTTGGGAGGCTAGAGAATTACAACAAATTCTTGGCTATAAAGAATGGAGATATTTTTCAGCAGTAATTGAAAAGGCTCAAATTGCTTGTTCTCAAAGTAATAATAGTATAAATTTCCATTTTGGTGTAAACACCAAAATCGTACCAGCCGGTAAAACAACAAAACCTATTATAGACTATAAATTAAGTAGGTATGCATGTTATTTAATCGTTCAAAATGCAAATCCAAAATATAAAGCGGTAGCATTAGGTCAAACGTATTTTGCAGTACAAACCAGAAAAATGGAATTAACAGAAGAAGAATACAATAAATTATCCGAAGATGAAAAGAGACTTTATCGTAGAAAACAAACCAAAGATGGTAATAAAATTTTATATAGAATCGCCAAAGAAAAAGGAGTCAAAAACTTTGATAGATTTACAAATGCAGGCTACAAAGGACTCTATAATGGAGAGACAGCAAATGATATTGCAAAAAGAAAGGGATTAAGATATAGGGAAGATATTCTCGATAATATGGGAAGTGCTGAATTGGGTGCTAATATATTTAGAATTACTCAAACAGAAGCATTATTAGAAAAGCAAGAACAGCCCAATGAACAATTAGCAACCGAAACTCATTACAAAGTTGGAGTGACAGTAAGAAAGGCTATTAAAGAACTTGGTGGAACAATGCCAGAAGAATTACCAACACCTAACAAATCTATTAAAGAATTAGAAAAAGAAAATTTAAAGATCGAGTACAAATAAAATTTTTTCTAAAAATTAAAGCATTCAACTGAAGATGATTTACGATTTTGGTGTTTACACCAAAATCGTAATAAAAATGATTAATAAACTTTTAAATATTTCATTAATGTCATGTATATAAACTGACTAAATAAAGGTAATTATGTTTAAAACTAAAATAATAACTATCAAAAAATTCAATTAATAAGTCGTTATCATAATCAAACAAATGTATTGACATAACCATGCTAACATTATATTATAACAAATAACAAATTAATTGGAGGTAAATGTGAACGATACAGAAATTATTAAATTAATCAATCATAATAAAAATGAAATAGTACGATTAACTAAAGAAATAGATATACTTACCCAAAAATTAAATCAAGAAAAAAATGATGCAAAAATACTAACACAAGAAGATAAAATAAAAATATTTATGGACTATTTTAAAGGAAGAACGGATGTTTATCCATCAATGAGATATGATAAAGCAACAAATAAAATAACATATTTTCCATTATGCCAAAATGCCTTTAAATCAGGTGTATGTAATCTAACTAAAAATCAAAAATGTAACACATGTCAATATCGTCAAAATACACCATTAACCTACGAAACCATAAAGAATCATATGTACAATGACAAAGCAATAGGAATTTATCCAATATTAGAAGATGACACTTGTTATTTTGTTGCATTTGATTTTGATAATAAACAAGGTAATAATGATATAAAAGAAGAAGTTTTAGCATTCTCCAGTATATGCGATAAATATAATATTCCATATATTATGGAAAAAAGTCGTTCAGGAAATGGTATTCATATATGGATTTTCTTTGAAACCAATATAAAAGCAATAACAGCACGAAAAATGGGAAGTCTGTTATTATCTAAAACGATGGAATTAACTAATTTATCACCAACATCTTTCGATCGAATGTTTCCGAGTCAAGATACATTACCTAAAGGCGGTTATGGCAATTTAATAAGTCTTCCATTTCAAAAAGAACCAGCTAAATATGGAAATACATTACTAATAGATAAGAACTTTATGACAATAAAAAACCAATTTTTATACCTAAAAGGAATTCATAAAATGACAGAATTAGAAATATATGATACTATCAAAATTCTATCCCAAAACACCATTGATTTAGGACACGAAATAATTGATATGAATAAAGAAATAAAAACCAAAACTAAAAATAATATATCTTATCCCAAGTCAATAAATATAATTTTAAAAGATATGATCTATATCGACAAAGCAAATTTATCCAGTGAAGTAAAAAATGCTTTTAGAAGACTAGCCACATTTGCAAACCCAGAGTTTTACAAAAAACAAAGGTTAAGAATGTCAGTTTATAATACTCCAATGATAATTGATTGTAGCAAAGAAGATGAAAAATATATTAAACTTCCTAGAGGAACATACGAATATTTAGAAAATTTATGTAATATAAACAATATTTTGATCAATAAAACAGACACTAGAAATAAAGGAATAAAATTAAATTTAAAATTTAATGGTAAATTAAGAGACGAACAAAAAAATGCCTTAAGTTGTTTATTAAAATATGATAATGGTATATTATGTGCTCCTACCGGATTTGGCAAAACCGTCATCGGTTGTAAATTAATTGAAGAAAGAAAAGTAAATACACTAATATTAGTTAATAGAATTCAATTGCTTAAACAATGGCAAGAAAGAATCAAAGAATTTTTAAATATTGATGAAGTTGGAGAAATTAGTGGAACAAAAAAGAAAATTACAAATAAAATTGATGTTGCCAGCATTAGATCATTATGGAATAACGGAAAGATTTTAGATATAACAAAGAATTATGGGATGATAATTATTGATGAATGTCATCATACAGCGGCTTATACTTTTGAACAATCTATAAATACAGGAGATTCTAAATACGTATATGGTATATCTGCTACTCCAGAAAGAGAAAATGGTCATACTCCAATAATAACAATGCAATGTGGCAACATTAGATATAAAGTAGATAATTTAAAGTTTAATCAAGAATTAAATATACCAATGAAAGTAATAGTTCAAAAAAGTCACTTGAATTTTACCAATCCAAATATAAAAAACTACGCTTTAAACGAAATCAATGATTTAATATCAAAAGATATAATAAGAACTGAAAAAATAATAAAAGACATTAAGTATGAATTTAATAATGGAAAAAATATTTTAGTTCTAACTGAACGTTTAGAGCATCTAGACTATATTTATAATAAATTAAAAAATATTACTGACAATGTTCTAAAATATTATGGTGGAATTGGTAAAAAGAAATTAAAAGAATATGCTAGTTTAACTAATTTAATTAATGAAAAATGTGAAAATAAAATAATTGTTGCGACTGGTTCAACCGTAGGAGAAGGATTTGATGATGCTAAACTAGATGTTTTATTCTTAACAATGCCAATTTCTGGAAAAACAAGAGTAACACAATATGCTGGAAGATTGCATAGAAAAGATGTTAATAAAAAAGATATAATTATATATGATTATGTTGATGATAATTTTGTACAAACAAGAAATATGTTTTTAAAGAGAAAAAAGACATATGAAAAATTAGGATATAACATTGTCGAAGATTATGAACAAACCAAATTAAATATTTAAGAAAGAAGTGAAAAAATGATTAAGGTAGTAGCTGCAATAATTAGAAATAATCAAAATGAAATATTTATAGCTCAAAGAAATCAAAATAAATCTCAAGGTGGTTTATGGGAATTTCCTGGTGGGAAAATCGAACCTAATGAAACTGAAAATCAGGCAATTATTAGAGAAATAAAAGAAGAATTAGACATGAATATTACAGTAATAGATAAGTATACTGAAATAATTTATGAATATCCCGATAAAACTATTAATCTAATTGTCTTAAATTGTCAAATGAATGATAATCATTATGCTTTACTAGAACACCAAGATTGTGCCTGGACAGTTCCATCTAATCTAAAAAACTATGAATTTGCTCCTGCTGACAAGATCATCATTAACAAATTAAACAACAATAAAATCTCTTAATATTATATTGATAGGATTAAATTTTTTGTAAATTATTTCTTAATTTTGGTTTTGATTGACAAACCTGTAAAAAACTTTAATATTTTTGATACTTATATCATTAAAAGATGTATAGTTGCTAATAATCAGACAATATTTGCAACTATCTTTTTTTATACAATAAAATTTCATACTACAAAAACAAACGCATGATATACATAATATTAAAGTATAAAATTTAAGGATTAAAATCAAATTATCTAAATATGAATAATAACTAATAAAAACATAATAAAAAGCAATGAAAGATAGCAACTACCGGAATTTAAGTCTGTAAATATTAAAGGTTACTTTATATTTGAAACAGAAAATTATAAGTAAAATACGAAAATATCAAATTTTAATTTTTATCTACGTTTAGTGTTAAACAAATACATCAAAAAAGAATTCATAGTATCAAGCAAAATACATGTCGACATGATCAAAGACGGGTTTACATTAACTTAAAATTTGATATAATAATTATAGATAGTAAAGAAGACTATTGTTTAGAAAGGTAGGAGAGAAATGAGTAATATTCATGTGACAAGTGAAATAGGAAAATTAAAAAAAGTATTACTTCATAGACCAGGAAATGAGTTATTAAATCTAACTCCAGATACTTTAAATGAATTACTTTTTGACGATATTCCTTATTTAGCTGAAGCACAAAGAGAACATGACATGTTCGCAAAAGCATTAATTGAAAATGACATAGAAGTTGTTTATCTTGAAGATTTAGTAGCAGAAGTAATTGATAGTGATGAAAAAATTCGTGATAAATTTATTCGACAATTTATTATAGAGGCTGGAATTCATACTATAAAGTATCAAATTTTAACCTATAAATTTTTAGATAAAATAAAAGATTCTAAAAAATTAGTACTACAAACCATGGAAGGAATTCAAATTAAAGACTTTCCTTTTAGAAAAAGGGAAATAGAAAAAACGTTGGTGGATTTAGTTGATGAGCCAGAAAAGTTTATAGCAGCTCCAATGCCAAATTTATACTTTACAAGAGATAATTTTGCAAGCGTTGGTGAGGGAGCAAATTTAAATCACATGTATTCAGTTACAAGAAATAGGGAATGCATTTATGCCGAATATATCTTTAAATATCATCCAGATTTTAAAGACACACCTTTATATTATAATAGAGGTTATCATTGGCATACAGAAGGTGGAGACTTATTAAATATTAATGAACATACTGTAGCCATTGGTATCTCACAAAGGACTGAAGCATCAGCTATAGATCAAATTTCTAAAAACTTTTTTAAAGATCCAACTTGTAAAATTGATACTGTTTTAGCATTTAATATTCCAGTATCAAGAGCATTTATGCATCTTGATACAGTATTTACACAAATAGATAAGTATACATTTACATACCATCCTGCAATTTCAGATACATTACAAGTGTTTGAAATAACTGAAGGGTTTGATCCTACAACTTATGAAGATTTAAATGTAAAAGAAATAAAAGGATCATTAAAGGAAATATTGGAAAAATATTTAGATCACCCAGTAACTCTTATTCCTTGTGCTGGAGGAGATAAAGTAGCCAGCGAGCGTGAACAATGGAATGATGGATCAAACACATTATGTATAGCACCAGGAGTAGTTGTTGTATATGATAGAAATGATGTAACAAATAAAGAATTACGCAAAGCTGGTCTTAAAGTAATTGAGATTTGTGGAGCAGAATTAAGTCGTGGACGTGGAGGCCCAAGATGTATGTCTATGCCACTTGTGAGGGAGGATGTTGAATGGTAGATTTAAGAGGCAGAGATTTTTTAAAACTATTAGATTATACGCCTGAAGAGATTAGACATTTAATAGATGTAGCAATAGATTTAAAAAATCTAAAGAAAAATAATATAACTCATAGATATTTAGAAGGAAAACAAATAGCTATGATATTTGAAAAAGATTCTACAAGAACTAGATGTGCTTTTGAAGCAGGAGCTCATGATCTTGGAATGTCCGCAACATATTTAGGACCAACCGGTTCTCAAATGGGAAAAAAAGAAACAATTGAAGACACAGCACGAGTTTTAGCAAGCATGTATGATGGAATTGAATATCGTGGATTTGATCAAGCAATAGTAGAAAATCTTGCTAAATATAGCAAAGTTCCCGTATGGAATGGTCTAACTAATGAATTTCATCCAACCCAAATGCTTGCAGATCTTATGACTATCCAAGAAGAATTTGGATCTTTAAAGGGAAGAAAATTAGTGTTCTGTGGAGATGCTAGAAATAACGTAGCAAATTCACTTATGGTAGCATGTTCAAAATTAGGAGTTAATTTTACATGTTGCGCACCAAAAACACTTTGGCCAGAAGAGGAACTAGTTAATAAATGTAAAAAAATTGCTTATGAGAATGGTTCTGCAATAAATATGACTGAAGATATTATGGAAGGTGTAAAAGATGCAGATGCACTTTATACCGATGTATGGGTTTCAATGGGAGAACCTATGGAAATATGGAAAGAGAGAATTGAACTTTTAAGCCCTTACCAAATAAATATGAATGTTATGAAAAACGCTAAAGAAAACGCTATTTTCTTACATTGTTTGCCATCATTTCATAACAATGAAACAAGAATAGGAAAAGAAATAGAAGAAAAATTTGGAATAAAAGAAATGGAAGTTACAGATGAAGTGTTTGAGTCAAGTAAATCTAGAGTATTTGAAGAAGCAGAAAATAGACTTCATACAATAAAAGCTGTAATGTTGGAGACTATGAAAAATGAGTAAAATTGTTATTGCATTAGGAGGAAATGCATTAGGTAAAAATCCTCAAGAACAGCATGATAGAATTGAAAGTACAGTAAAATATTTAATTGATTTAGTACAAGCTGGAAATCAAATTGTTATCACCCACGGAAATGGTCCACAAGTAGGAATGATTTATGATTCTATGAAAGAAGATAAAGTTCCATTCGCTGAAAGTGGAGCCATGTCACAAGGGTATATTGGTTATCAATTACAACAATCATTAAAAGATGAGTTGAATAAAAGAAAAATAAAAAAAGAAGTTGTAACAGTAATTACCCAAGTAGAAGTAAATCCTTTAGATCCTGCATTTAAAAATCCAACTAAACCAATAGGAGAATTTTTGACTCGCGAGCAAGCATTAGAAAAACAAAAAGAAGAAAAGGTTGTTTATAAAGAAGACGCAGGCAGAGGATATCGAAAAGTAGTTGCATCTCCAGAACCAAAGAAAATATTAGAACTTGGCACAATTAAAAATTTAATGGAGCAAGGCACCATAGTAATTGCTTGTGGTGGCGGTGGTGTACCTGTAGTTATGACAAAAACAAACGGCTACGAGGGAACAGATGCTGTTATAGATAAAGATAAAACAAGCGCCTTACTTGCTCAAGAAATTAATGCAGATACTTTATTAATTTTAACTGATGTTGAAAAAGTATCTTATAACTACAAACAAAAAAATGAAGAAGAAATAAATAAATTATCTATAGCTGAAGCAAGAGTTGGTATTAGACATGATGAATTTAAAGAAGGAAGTATGTTACCGAAAATAGAGGCTTCTATTGGATTTGTTAAAGCTACAGGAAATAAAGCAATTATTACATCTTTATTTAAAGCAAAAGAAGCATTAGAAGGTAAAACAGGTACATTAATTTATAAACCTGAAGTAAAGAAAGAAGAAAAGAAAAAGAGAATCTCATTTTCACTTAGTGCATTTACTATAATCCTAGCTTTAATATTTATACTTGCAATAATTACACATTTACTTCCTAAAGCATCATTTATTGGTGAAGAAATAGTAAATGGTAGTGGAGTAGTAGGAGCTACATTATCCCAAACATTATTAGCACCTATTCGAGGATTTGCAGATGCTATTGATATTTGTGTATTTATATTAATACTTGGAGCATTCCTAAAAATAGTTAATTCAACTCAAGCTATCGAAACAGGAATTCAAGTCTTAATTAAAAAACTTCATGGACATGAATTAGTATTAATTCCTATTCTTATGATAATATTTTCAATAGGTGGTACTACTTATGGTATGCTTGAAGAAACCGTTGGTTTCTACGCATTACTTGCTGCCGCAATGGTAGCAGCAGGTATGGATACTGTTGTATCTTCAGCTATTGTACTTTTAGGAGCCGGATCAGGAGTTCTTGGCTCAACAGTAAACCCCTTTGCTGTAGGTGTTGCAGTTGATGCTGCAAAGTCAACCTTACCAGCAGGAGTAGCTATTAATCAAGGAACAATAATTGGATTAGGAACAATGTTATGGTTGTCAACTTTAATAATTTCTATAATATTTGTAATGCTATATGCAAAACAAGTTATTAAGAAAAAAGGCTCAACAATATTAAGTTTACAAGAACAAAGAAATATGGAGGCTACTTATGGCGAAGATATTGAAAGAGCTGAAGCTAAATTAACAGGAAAACAAAAAATTACATTAATTTTATTCGCATTAACTTTTGTTATTATGATTATGAGTTTTATCCCTTGGGAAGATTTTGGTATTACAGCATTTGTAAACTCTAAAGTATTTGGTTTATCATGGTTAGTTGGCGTGCCAATTGGTCAATGGTATTTCCAAGAAGCTACATTATGGTTTTTAATTATGACCATAGTAATTGCACTTGTAAATCGTATGAAAGAGAACGAGATTGTTGATAAAATAATTGATGGTGCTGATGATATGGTAGGTGTAATATTAATAATTGCACTTGCAAGAGGAGCATCAGTATTAATGAGTGACACACACTTAGATAATTATATAATTTATAATGCTGCAAATGTACTAAAAATTTTACCAAAGGTAGTGTTTGCTCCATTAAATTATATTTTACATGTCGGACTTTCTGTATTAGTTCCATCTAGTAGTGGACTTGCAACATTATCAACTCCAATTATGGCTCCACTTGCACATCAAGTAGGATACAATGTTGAAGCTACTATAATGGGAATGGTAGCAGCAAACGGATTTGTAAATCTATTTACACCAACTTGTGGCGCTATAATGGGAGGCCTAGCACTTGCCAAAGTAGAATACACAACCTGGTTAAAATGGGTATTTAAAGTATTAGCTTGTATAATGCTTGCAAATATAGTAATATTAACAATTGCAATGTTAGTTTTATAAAAATACAAAAGAGTTCAAAAGAACTCTTTTTATAGAATAAGAATTTCATAAAAATAATAACCATAAAAAGTTATTTATGTAAAAATGTATTTAAAATAAATTAAAGAATAATAAGTAATGAAATATAAATGATTATTTATAGAGAATATCGTCTAAATTTTGAAATTGATTAAGTTAAGGACAACAAGAAAAGTAATTAACTGAGATAGAAAGAGAGGTGTTGTCGAGAAATGATTATTCGACGTAGTAAAAAAAAGAATTTGTTTGGCATTATATTGTTAATATTTACTATATGTACTATATTAACAGGATGTAGAAAAGAAAAAAAGGAAGAACTAATATTAGTAACAGAGGCGGGCTTTGCTCCATATGAATATTATTCTAATGGTAAAATTGTAGGTGTAGATATAGATATAGCCCGTAAGATTGCTGATTATCTTGATAAAGAATTAGTAATTAAAGATGTTGCTTTTGATTCAATAATAAATGAAGTAAAAACCAAAAAGAGTGATATAGGAGCAGCCGGAATATCTTATACAGAAGAAAGAGCCATAGAAGTGGATTTTACTGTTAATTATGCATCAAGCAAACAAGTAATTATAGTTAAAAATGATAGTTTAATAACAGATGCAAATAATTTACAAGGCAAGGTTGCAGTTCAATTAGGGACAATCGCTGATTCTTATCTAACAGAAAAGTATCCAAATATTACGTTAATTCGTGAAAAAAAATTTTTAGCCGCAATACAAGATTTAAAAGATAATAAAGTTGATGCAGTCGTAATGGATGAGTTACCAGCCAAAAAATTAATTACAAAAGACATGATTATACTTCCAAATCCTCTTGTAGTTGATAATTATGGAATGGTTATATCTAAAGATAATAAAGAATTATTAAATGCATGCAATACTGTAATTGAGCAAATGAAAAATAATGGTGAGATAGATAATCTTATTTTAAATCATATGGGAATAGACCAAAAGGTAAATAAAAATACAATTATTGATAGAATATATAATAGTATTATATTAGATGGAAGATATAAATATATATTAAAGGGCTTATTAAATACATTAATAATAGCGCTAGGAGCCGTTATATTAGGAGTTTTTTTAGGAACATTACTAGCTATTATTAGAAATTATCATGATAACACCAATAAACTTAAATTATTAAATGTAATAGCAAGAATATATATAACAATTATAAGAGGAACACCTAGTATATTACAACTCATGATTATATATTATGTAATATTTAAATCAGTGTCTATTAATATTGTTTTAGTTGGAATATTAGCGTTTGGAATAAATAGTGCAGCCTATGTAGCAGAAATTATAAGAGCTGGATTAAACTCTGTTAATAGAGGTCAAATAGAAGCAGGATATGCACTAGGATTAGATTATAACAAGGTAATAAGGTATATTGTTTTACCTCAAGCAATAAAGAATATTATTCCTGCACTCGGAAATGAATTTATAACACTTGTAAAAGAAACTTCAGTAGGTGCTTATATAGGTATAGTTGAACTTACCAAAGCAAGTGATATAATTGCATCTCGAACATATGATTATTTCTTTCCATTAATTTTAATTGCAACCATATATTTAATTATTACTTATGGATTAAGTAAAATAGTTAATTTAATTGAAAAGAGGTTAAAAAATGTTAAAAATTAAGTCTTTAAAGAAAAATTTTGGCTCTAAAAAAGTATTAAAAGGTATAGATTTAGAAGTAAACAAAGGCGATATTGTAGGTATAATAGGTCCAAGCGGATGTGGTAAATCGACACTTTTGAGAACCATAAATTTACTTGAAATACCCACAAGTGGTATAATTAACTTTGAAGGAAAAAATTTAGATTTTAAAGAAAATTTAACTTTTGTTAGAAGAAAAATAGGAATGTTATTTCAACAATTTAACCTATTTAGTAATATGACTGTACTTGAAAATATAATTTTAGCCCCTGTAAAATTAAAAATATTGTCACATGATGAAGCAGTAAAAGAGGCTACAAGTTTATTAAAGAAAATAGATTTATATGATAAAAAAGACTATTATCCTTATGAACTTTCAGGAGGACAACAACAAAGAATAGCAATTATAAGAGCTCTTATTATGCATCCGGATTTGATGTTATTTGATGAACCTACATCAGCACTAGATCCTGAAATGATAGGTGAAGTAACCAAGTTGATGAAGGAAATTGCCAACCAAGGAATGACTATGATAGTTGTATCACATGAAATGAATTTTATAAAAAAATTTGCAACTAAAGTAATTTTTATGGAAGATGGAAAAATAATTGAACAAGGTACCAAAGAAGAAATATTTAATCATCCCAAAGATGATAGACTAAAAGAATTTTTATCAAAAGTAAAAAACATATGAAAAAAAGAATTTGTAAATTTTAATCAAATTCTTTTTTATATTAAATTAAAACAATTAATATTAATAAAATTCACATTATAAAATAAAGATGTAAAATAACCAATATTAGCTAATAGAAAATAAACTTACAAATTTTCGAAACAAAAAAATATATGTAGTAACATAGATTCTGTTTTTCATTTCTAATAACTAGATAATCGTTAGCAAATGAACTAAAATTTAAGAAATTAAGTTAAAAAAATTTACAACTAAAAATCTAAGTGTTATACTAAAAACAATTTATAACAATTAGAAGGAGTATGCAAAATGGAATATGCAATAAAATATGTTAACATCAAAGTAGATGAAGAAACAAATATCTTATTACCAAAAGAAATAATAAAAGGTCATGTAGAAGGAGATAATTTTAAAACAAATAAATATGCCTATAATTACATAACCAAGAACAATATAAATACAAAATATTTAGTGGGTCCATCGTTTACCATGGAATATATGAGAAAAATGTATGCTTTACCAGTTGGAGAATTAACTGATCAAGAAGTTTTAGAATTGATTTTACTGGAAGCAAAAGATACAATCATTGCTTATAAAAATGGTAAATATGCTTTCTTAGATTTAAGCAGTTTAATTACATCATCTAAAAAACTTGAATTATATCAAATAATAGATGGAGAATCATGCCTTGTTCTAAATCAAGATTCTATTAATACTTTATTAACAACAAAAACAATAAGTGAATTAAAAGATAAGCTTAAATTTATGCGTGATAAAATATGTAAATTTGCAACATATTCAGATAAATATAATATCGAAATTTTCGAATTAGCTGATGGAATTAAAAGTGGTATATATATGAAAGAAGTATTTGATGAAGAGGATACCGAATTAACAGATGATGAAGTTTCAATTGAATTAGTTACCTCAAATGAAGTTAATAATAAAAACGATATTAATTCAAATCCCAATAGTGAAAATATTGTAACAACAACTAATGAAACAAGTGTAGAAGGATTATACAAATATTTAAAAAGTAACATAATAGGACACGATGAAGCCCTAAAAAAGATTGCAACTATTCTTTATATGAATTATACATCGAATCCAATATATGGAACTGAATCTATACTAATTCCCGGCCCAACCGGAACAGGAAAAACTGCCACATTCAACTGTGCTGCCAAATACTTTGACATTCCATTTAGAAACATAAATACTTGTAATTTAGTACCAGAAGGAATAGTTGGAACAACCTTAGAAGATGAATTTGAAACACTTATAAATGAATGCAAAGGGAATATGAAGTTAGCCGAAAAAGCAATTCTCGTATTTGATGAATTTGATAAAATAGGAGTAGATAAATTAGATACCAAGACTTCACTTGTAAATATCTTCTTAAAAGCCTTAGAAGGTGGAAGATTCCCAATTTCTAGACAAATGAAAGAAACTCAAATATATAATACTGGTATGGCAAGTAAGATATGTTTAGGTACCTTCCAAGAAGCTTTCAAAAAAGAAACAGCTCCAATTGGCTTTGGAAATAATGTCCCTCATGAAGAAGAACATTTTGACAAAACATTATTGGTTAAAAAAGACTATTTTACATCAGAATTACTAACTAGATTTCAGCATTTTATTCCTTATAAAAATTTAAGTGAAGAAGATAAAAAGAAAATTCTTTTAGAATCAAAACTAAGCTACTATCTAGCAAAAAAGAAAAGACTAAGTGCTCAATTTGGAATTGAGACAATTGGCGATGAAGAATTTGCTAAAGGAGTTTTAGAAGAAATCAAAAAGCACGAAAAAAGCGTTAGAGATATGAACAACATAGTAGCCGATACATTCCTAGATATTGAATATAATATTTTATCAAATCAAGGAAAATACAAAACATTAAAGCTAACCAGTGATACAGTATCCAAAGGAAATTACGACTTATATTAAAAGTTGTAATTTTTTTCTTGGCAAATAAATGATATACTTAAATTGGTGATGAAATAATGTTTATAAATAAATCATATCCAACTAAAACTAATGTAGATGAAAATATAATAAACGAGATTAAAACAAAAATAACTCTTGGCATAGAATTAACATTAGAAGAAGAAAATTTATTATTAGATTATCTAATAACAAAATGCTGGGAAAATATTGAAAATTATTTTAATTTAGATATAACTTCTAGTCCCCTAACAAATAAATGTGACTATGCTCAAAAAGTTCTAGGAAAATCTTTAGATAATTTAGGTATAACAGTCTATCCAAAAGAAACAGGCGATACCATAATGCCTCACGTAATTGGACACTCTTTTTTGATAGTTAAATTTCCTAACCACAGTTATATTGTTGATCCAACATACAGACAATTCTTAACTTTAAATGGTTGTGATTCTAAAAACTTTATAATATATAATAATCAAATATTAAAAACACCTGATCCTGGTTTGTTTTTAACTCAAAGTTTAAAAGGTCAAAAACTTGCCGATAAATTAGTTTCCAAAGGATATATTGAATTGACCGAAGAAAATGCTAAAATATACTGTGATTCATTCTATTATACAAATCAAGGAACATATTTAGAAAATGGTAAAATTCCTATTTCAAAGATTGATGGAAATATCTATTTAAATAGTTTACTTAAAGAGAATCACAAATATTCAACATCGGATGAACGCTTCAACGAATTATATCCATCAAAGAAAGCAGTATCCAAATGAAACATGAATTATTAGTTCCTGTTGGAAATAAAGAATCATTAATATATGCCATAAATAATGGAGCCGATGCTGTCTATCTTGCCGGTAAAAAATATGGAGCTCGCGCTTTTGCTGAAAACTTTACCCTAGAAGAAATAGAAGAAGCAACAAATTTATGTCACCTTTATGGTGTTAAAATTTTTATAACTGTAAATACCCTAATTTACGAATCAGAATTTTCCTCATGTCTAGAATATATTGAGTCTCTTCATAAAATAGGAGTAGATGCTCTAATCTTACAAGATATTGGCTTAATCGAAGTTGTTCATACCATGTTTCCTAATTTAGAAATTCATGCATCAACTCAAATGCACAACCATTCTAAAGAAAACATTAAATTTCTTGAAAGTCTAGGCGTAAAAAGAGTTGTTTTTGCTAGAGAAATTCCATTAGATTTTATAAATGACTTAGATACTACAATGGAAAAAGAAGCCTTTATTCATGGTTCTTTATGTATAAGTTATTCAGGTCAATGTTATTTTTCAAAATGCATTCTAAACCGTAGTGCTAATCGCGGTGAATGTGCCGGAATGTGTAGATTAAAATATAGCTTATTAGAAGATGATAGACTAGTAAATAGTTCTGACAAATATCTTTTAAGTCCTAAAGATTTGTGCAGTGTTGAAAACTTTAAAAAACTAATGGATTCCAATATCTATTCCTTTAAAATTGAAGGAAGAATGAAATCACCTGCTTATGTTGGTATCGTAACTAAAATATATCGTAAACTAATTGATGACTATGAAAGTGGTAAAGAATTACAAGTATCCCAATCAGATCTAGATGAACTAAAATCAATATTTTATCGTGGCTATACTCCTGGATTCCTATTTAATAACGAAGATATAATGAACTATGAATCATCTAACCATATCGGTTTATATGCTGGTAAAATTACCAAATTAACACCTAAAAAACTTGCTATCAAATTAGATATCGATTTAAAACAAGGCGATTCAATTCGCTTCAAAAATACCAATAAAGGCATAACTCTAAACTTTATCTATGATTCTAAAGATAACCTTATAAGTAACGGAACTAAAGGAACAACAATTTATTTAGATAACTTTTTAAATTTAACAAAAGAAGATGAAATATATCTAACATCCCCTAAACTTCCATTAGAAACAAACATAACTAAGAAAATAAACGTTTCCATGAATTTTACCGCAAAACTAAATGAAAAAATAAAATTAGAAGTAAGTGATGGAATAAATAACATAACGATTTACGGAGTAGAACCATCTGAAGCAATTAATCAACCAATAACTAAAGAAAACATCGAAAAAAGTTTAACTAAAACAGGATCAACACCATACATAGTTAGTTCTTTAAATATAAATATTTCTGGTAATCTATTCATTCGTAACATCGATTTAAATAATTTAAGAAGAGAAGCCTTAGAAGAATTATCTTTAAAAAGAACCACGATTCCTAAAGAGTTTATCAAAAATAATTACCAAGAAACTTTACTAAATATTCCCAAAACAAAAGAAGTATATGTTTTAGCTAGAACCAAAGAACAAATTGATATTTTAAAAAAATACCCAGTTAAAATAATTGTTGATAATTTAGATTTACTAGAACCAAACTTTATTTATAAAATTCCTAGAAACTTACTAACTTATCCAAAATATACTGGAAAAGTTTTAAATACATCATATGCTAGCATGGTAGAAAATCCAGGTAACATCGGTGATTATTTCTTAAACATTACTAATCATTATGCCCTAAATCTAGCACATAAGTACAACTCTATGGTAACTCTTTCATTTGAAAATGATTTTAATGAGTTAAAAAACATAATGAATAACTATCCAACCTCAAATACCGGCTTACTAATTTACGGTAAAATAGAGCTTATGATGATGAAAGCCTGTCTTCTAAAAAACACATTTAAAGAAAAAAACTGCCATATTTGTAAAGATAAAAAAACATATAAATTGATAGATCGTAATAAGGAAGAATACGAAATATTAACATCACCTCAAACTCATACTTCCTATATTCTAAATTGTCATACCACCAACTTAATTGATAAAATACCAACCTATCAAGAACTGGGCATTACTAATTTTAGAGTAGATTTATCAAACGAAACAGCCAAAGATACAGTAAATATAATAGAACAAATTATATCAAAAAT
>CAKOKM010000002.1 GCA_934091015.1 uncultured Bacilli bacterium
AATGAAAAACTTTAATAAAATTAGAGAAATCGGTAACGAGATAAGTGATGGAATAATGGATTCTTGGAATAAGAGAAACGCATCCTTTGATATAATGAGTCAAAAACAAAGCGATGCAACACTTGGATATGAAAGAGTATATGATACTGAAACTAATGAAGTATATAAAGCATACAATGGATTTACTGATGATTATAATGGAGAAAGATATAAGCCTATAACTGATGATATGTACACGCAAAAAACAAGTGGATATATAGAAAAGTAGGTGTGATATGAGGAATAAAAAAATAATTTATGTTGTTATTGTATCTATCGTATTAATAAGCATTATTTCTATAGCCATTATTAAAAATGGAAAACAGGAATTAAATGATCATACACCACCAGAGGCAAACTCAATATTGGATGCACTTAAGAAAAAATATCCAGATAAAGAATATCAAAAACTAAATGGTGGAGAAATATTAACTGAAGATACATCATTTAGTAAATACTCATTTATAGCTAATAATTCTATATATATTTTTAATCCACAAAAGTTAGATAATGGAGAGTTTGTTTATAAAAAAGTATATGATATAGAAAAAAATATTAAGGTTATGAATATTGCTCCAAACTCAGGAGCAGACATAAAATTTTACGATTATAATGATACTATATATACCTTACATGATGATAATACGGATAATAAAGTTACAGATAGTTATGATATGTATTTAAATGCTAATTATAATTTAAGTGATTATCTTAAATGGGAATACTCAACAGAATTTCTTGGAAAAAAGATTGATTATGATTTTATGTCCGAATATGCTTATGTAAAGGATAATATTTTATATAGTAAAAACTATGGAAATGATAAATATCCAACTATTGAAAAAATAAGTGGTAATTATGAAGGTGAAAAAGTAATTAGAATATATAATGAAAGAATAGTTAAAACAGATAAAGGTTTTTATGAATTAATGAGTTACTTTGATAATGATTTAAATAAAAGAATTATTACTACTGTAAAAATTAATATGTTAACTAGATATTATGATGAAATATTAACATTTACATATAAATATGTAGTATTAAAAGATTATACACTTATACCTATAAATGATGTTATGGAAAACAGAGTAAGAGAATATTCAGATGATTATTACTTAAGTGGATTTAATTATATGAATGAGGTTAGATATGAGGAATAATGGGAGGAGCGAAAAATAGAGAAAATATTACTATTAAATAATAAAATATACAATCATCCAAAAATAAAGTGCGATAGCAAATATTACAAATTTAAGTCTACATTATTTATGAAATAGAAAATTATAGACGGAAACTGAAAATAAAATATTATGTGTGTTTTTAAGATTGCCCGTTGTGATAAATCGGTTCAAGCTATGTGTTAGTACTAATATAAAAATGTTTAAAAATCTATATTATTATTTGATCAAACAACATCAATTTTATATTGAAATTAACATATGTAAAAAATAGTTTAATATTTATTAACTTATTTATTGATTTTTAAAATTTCAAATAATATACTTATAATAGTAAGAATGGTAGGCGAGATAAATATGACTAAGAAAAGAGATATTAAAATTGATGGGCAATTATTTATTGGAGAAGATAATTTAATTAAAGAAACTGAAAATATTAAATTAATAACTGAAGAAAATTTAAAAGAATATGCAGATATGTTACAGTTTGATACTTTAGCACAAGAATGTATTTTAGAAGATTTATGTGAGTCTTATAATATAAATAGAGATGATATGTTTATATTAATTCATGAACTTAAAAGAAGAGGAAATAATATTGTTACTTTAAATACATCAGCAAAAAATAATGAAGATGGTTTAGATACAATGGTTACTTTAATACGCAATTTTGGGCATGAACAATTAATTAATGATTTATCTTATAATATTGTAGATAATAGTGAACAGTTAAGAATTATGTTAATATCTGATACGAGATTTGGAAGTATTTATCAACAAACAACTATTTTAAATGATATGTATTTAAAAGCAAAAGAAATGGGAGTTAAATATGTATTCTTAACAGGTGATGTTGTAGAAGGCGTTTATAGGGGAGTAAAAAGTATTTATAATAGTACTCTTCATAAAGATGGTTATAAGGATCAAGCAGAATATGTTTCATCTTGTTTTCCTAGAGTTGAAGGAATTACTACTTATTTTATAACTGGTGAACATGATTTAAGTTTCTTAAGAGGTACTGATAAGGTTGATATTGGTAAGTTAATTTCTGATCATAGGGATGATATGATATATTTAGGGCCTAAGAGAAAGAAAGTCTCATTCATATGCAATGATAAGAGAAGTGGAAATATTTCATTATATTTACATCATTCTAGTGGAAATGTACCATATACTATAAGTTATAAACCACAACAAAAGATATCTTCACTTAGAAATGAAGATAAGACTGATATTTTAGTTACTAGTCATTTTGCTGCTTGTGATTCATTTTTAAGAAGAGGTGTTAGAAGTTATCAGGTGCCAACTGTTACAGCAACAACTGATGAAATGAAAGATGCTAATACGCCAGTATATAATACGATAGGAAGTTGGATAGTTACTTTAGATAAAGATAAAAAAGGAAATTTAAAAGGAACAAGTCAAATGTATATTCCTTATTATAAAACTATTAAAGATGATTATCGAACTTTTAAAAAATTAGAGTTACTTGATCATACTACAATAAGTGTTCCAGAAGTAAATGTAAAAGATGATAAAGATAAAATATTTGATATGTTAAAAAATGGTCAAAGTTTAGATGACTTATCTAAAAAATTAGGTATATCTTCTTTAAAATTAGGTGGCGTTATTGAAGAACTTAACGCTAGAGGATATGACATAAATATAGTTGATAATAAAGTTGTTGTTAAGAAAAGTAAAAATAAGAATAATAAATCTATTAAACCTAATATGAGTGAATTAAAGAAAATTAGACAGTTATGGATATCTGATACTCATTTATGTAATGAGGCTCAACAACTAAATTTACTTAATAAAGTTTATAAGGAAGCTTATGATAGAGGAATAGATACAGTGTTGCATTTTGGAGATGTACTTGATGGTGATTATCATAATAGACCTGAACATCAATATGCTTTATTTAGGTTAGGTGCTTCAAGACAACTAGATTATATTACTAATTATTACCCTAAAGTTGATGGGATAGATACATATTTTATAACTGGTACTCATGATCAAACTCATTGTAAAAATGGCGGGGTATTTATGGGCGAAGCTATTGAAGAAAAAAGACCTGATATGCATTTCTTAGGTGATGATAAAGGAATATTTAATCCTAAAGAAAGTATTAAAACAAGTGAAGAAATGTTCCACCCAGGAGGAGGATGTTCTTCTAGTTTATCTTATAAAATGCAAAAGTATATTGATAAAATTGAGCCTGGTACTAAACCTAATATTATTGGAAGTGGTCATTTTCATCAAAGCCATATGATGGCATATCGTAATGTGATTGCATTCTTAATTCCTTGTTTAACAGCTAAAACTAACTTTGCAATTAGACAAGGATTAGAAAACACGATGGGAGCTTATTTTATTGATATGTATGTTAATAAAGATGGTGATATTGAAATGATTGAATTTGAAGAAAAAAGATATACGGAAAAAGATATTAAAAAAGATGATTATATGAAAACTAAACAATTAGTTTTGAAAAGAGATAATTAATTTATAAACTTCATCAAAGAATGGTGAGGTTTATTTTTATTTACAAGATGAAATATCTTTGATAATCTTATACTAGAAGGAGGATACTTGTGAGAAAGAGATTATTGATTTTAGGTGCAATACTTTGTGGTGCATTTATTTTAACGGGTTGTGGTAAAGATTCGACAGTTAATAATTACGATGGTAAAGTAGAAAATATAACTTATACTAATAAATTTGAATGTAAAAAAAACGAAAAATATACAACATCACAAATGTATTACATAACTAAACAAGAAGTTTTAAATGATGCAGATAGTGGTAAGGACGCTGTTAATGTAACACTTACTAGAAGTTATGATTTTAATAAAGATGGCAGTAAATTACTTGCTTATTATGATATAACTGTTTATGATTTTCTTGTTAGTTATGATATGGATGCTTTAAAGAAATATTATGAAGATGAATGTAGTAAGCAAGATAAAAATACTTATAAAAGTTGTAATGTTAGTTTAAAAGATAAAACTATTACAGTTATTTCGGAAGTAGATTTAAATTCTGAAATAGCTAATGAATATTTAACAACTGTAACTTTAGATAAAATTAAAGATAACTATGCTGAATCAACATATAAATGTGAATAGAAAGTCTTTATGTTTAATTTTAGAAAAAGAACATATAATATAATGTATGCTACTAGAGTTATTTGACTTTTCGTTAAAATTATAGTATACTTTTCATGTACTTGAGATAGTACTCGAAGAAAATGTTAGCCGCTCTTGGATGGCGCGGGTTATAAATTATTCCAGTCGCGAAATGTTAATCGCTCCCGGATGGTGCGAATAATAAATTATTCCGGTCGAAAATATTTTAGGAGATAAAATTTTATCTTCTTTTTTGTTGACATTATATTTAATATTTTGTATTATTGTATTAAGTAAGCAATACAATAGAAAAGAGGGATAATGAAATTTAATTTTGATAATAATATACCAATTTATATTCAATTAGTAGAACAAATAAGATTATTAATATTATCTGGTTATTTTAAGTTGGGTGATAGATTACCATCAGTTAGAGAATTTGCACTTATTGCGAAGGTTAATCCGAATACAGTACAAAAGGCTTTGCAAGAACTGGAAGATGAAAAGTTAATATATACTGATAGAACAAATGGTAAGTATATTACTGATGATAAAAATTTGATAAAAAAATTAAAGTTAAAAATAGCAAATGATTTTGTTTTAAATTATTTAGAGGATATGAATAAAATTGGTTTTAATAAAGAGGATGCAATAAAGTATTTAGTAGAATATGAAGGAGATAAAAAATGAGTTTATTAGAATGTAAAAATATAGTTAAAAAGTTTGATAATAGAATTGTTTTAGATAATATTAATTTAAAAATAGGTAAAGGAAAGATTATTGGTTTACTTGGTAAAAATGGAGCTGGTAAGACGACTTTAATTAAAATAATGAATGGTTTACTTACAACAGATAATGGAGAAATATTGTTTAATAATAATGATATTTCATATAAAGATAGAAATGATATTGCATACTTACCAGAAAGAAGTTATTTAAATAAAGATATGAAAATATATGAATCAATAAATTATATGAAAGATTTTTATAGTAACTTTGATGAAAATAAAGCGTATAAATTACTTGAAGAATTAAATTTAGATAAAAATATTACTATATCTAAATTATCTAAGGGTATGCAAGAAAAGTTACGTTTAATACTGGTGATGGCAAGAAACGCTGATTTATATATTTTAGATGAGCCATTAGGTGGAGTAGATCCAGCTACTAGAGATTATATTTTAGATACAATACTAACAAATATTAAAAGTGGATCTAGTGTTTTAATATCAACTCATTTAATTTCAGATGTAGAAAGAATATTAGATGAAGTAATATTTATAGATGATGGTAAAATTAAATTAGTTTCAGATACAGATGAGTTAAGAGAAAAAGAAAATGCTAGTATAGACGAAGTTTTTAGGAGGACTTTTAAATGTTAAAAAAATTAGTTAAATATGATTTAAAATCTTTATTTAAGAATATGTGGATATTTTATGTTCTATTATTAATTGATGTAATTGTTAATTTTATTTTGAATAATTATGGTAATAGGACACTTACTTTAGATATAATTGAACCAATTATTTATTTGTCTTTAATATTATATCTTTTAGGTTTCATATTGTTTTCTGTTTATAAAACTATATCTAGATATAGAAATAATCTTTATACGGATGAAGGATATTTAACTTTTACCTTACCTGTTAGTAAAAATAAATTATTTTTTTCTAAGTTTATATCTGGATTTATTTATAATGTTATAAATTTTATTGTTGTAATAGTTTCTTATTTATTTGGTTTAAGCTTTATTTTTACAAAAAATAGTTGCTTTATGAAAGCATTAAATAATATATCTAGTGGATGTACAATGGGAGTATTTGAAAGTAGAATAGAGGAATATAAATATATTTTTAATACTGAATATTGGGTTGTAATTGTATTTTTAATTAGTATAGTATTATTAAATATAATTTGTGTTATTTTATCGGGATATTTTGGTACTACTTTAGGAAGTAAATGTAATAATAATAAAAAATCTAAATCAGTTACTTTTAGTGTTGTGACGTATTTTTTAACTATTTTATTAATAGTATCTATATTTAGTATTATTGGTAAAACTAATCCAGAGTTATCATTATTCTTTAATAATTATGATAGGGCATATGATTTAAAAGGTAAATATATGTTATTAAGAAAAATGTTGTATTTGTATGTATTTTTACAAGTATTTATTGATAGTGCATTATATTTTATGGGAAATAAATTATTAAATAAAGGTATTAATTTAGAGTAGAAGTATATTAAATTAATTATGTTATAGTTTATGTTTGTTAGCAAAGCGATTTATATTATGGATAAATAATGAACATCTAAGTATAATTGATGCTTTAAAAGAATTTTATGAATGAAATAGTAGTAAAGATAATCAATTAAAGGTTATCTTTTTAGTTTATTTTTTTATTTGTGTGTTATAATAAATTTGTTAGGATAAAAAAGGAGAAGATGAAAATGGAAAATAGTAAAGTTGCAATTATAACTGGTGGAGCATCTGGTATTGGTCTTGCTACTGCTAAAAAGTTAGCTGGTTATGGTGTTAAGGTTGTACTTGCAGATTGGAATGATAATGTTGAAGAAATTGCTTCTAATATAGGAGAAAATGCGTTAGGAATTAAATGTGATGTTTCAAATGAAGAAAGTGTTAAATCTTTAGTTGAAGAAACAGTAAGTAAATTTGGTCATATTGATTATTTAGTTGCTAATGCTGGAATTGGTGGAGGACCAAATAAGGCACATGAAGTTAGCTTAGAAGAATGGAATAAGGTTGTTGCAGTTAACCAAACAGGAATATTCTTAGCTAATAAATATGTTATTGCCGAAATGCTTAAAAATGGTGGAGGAAGCATTGTTAATACATCAAGTATGTATGGATTAGTAGGTACAACTATGAGTTTTGCTTATTCAGCTACTAAAGGCGCAATTAATCAAATGACTAGATCACTTGCTCTTACTTATGCAAGAGATAATATAAGAGTTAATGCAGTTGCACCAGGTTATGTTGATACACCAATTTTAAGTCAAGTTCCTGATGATATGAAAATGGCTATGGCTAATCAATTGCCGATTGGAAGATTAGGAAAAGATAATGAAATTGCTAATTTAATAGTTTATTTATTAAGTGAAAAAGCATCATTTATAACAGGAGCTGTTGTTCCTATTGATGGTGGATATACTGCACAATAGCTAAAAAAGTAAATTAAGGCTTGACTTTTACAAAAAAATATTGTAACATATGTTTGTATATTTAAAAAAGAAGTAGAAATTAAATATGTTAGTGTATTATTTCTACTTTTTTATTTGAAAAAATATAATATATAAAAAGGAGAGAAAGTATGAAAAATTTAGAAATTAGTAGTATGTTATTAATGATTAAAAGAGGTTATAATATTTATTCTACAAATAATGTAACAATTGGACAAATGTTAAGTCTTGGTTTAATTGAATTTGTTAATGAAGAATTAATTATAACTGAAATTGGAGATCTTTATTTAAATAAAGTTATGGAAGAAAAATCTTTATTAGTATTAAGATACTTATCAGCTAATAGCAAAGCATTTGATGCTAATATGGCTAATTCATTAAGAAATGAATCAGTTAAAAGAGTATCATTATAATATGCTAAAAACACCTAATTAGGTGTTTTTTATATTTATTTCTTTAATTAAGGTATTATCTAAATAATAAATTACTTTTGATACATCATAATTATCTTGAATAGATAAATTTAAAGTATAGATTGTTTCTTCTATTAAATCTTTAGATGAAAATACATTATTATTTAAATTTAAGACTATATAGTCGTTCTTAATTTCATAGTTTATTTTTTGAATATCTTTAATATAACTTATTAGATTAGTGTTATAAACTGATTTAGATGCCATTTGTTCAATTATAATTTTGATTTTATCATCTTTATTGTTGCTCATTAAAGTAATTGGTACATAATAATAAAAGTCATTATATTTAGATAAATAATAAATAGTTGTTTTAGTTATACCAGTAATTGAGTCAATATTAAATGTTTTATTAATTCCATAACTACGATCTAAAATAGAATCAATTACTTCATTATTAGGTAACTTTGTTAAAATATTACCTTCTATATAAATAGATAATTTATAATTTGAATCCAAACTAGTTATAGAATAGATAAGAGAGGATATTAAGGTATCTATTTTATCATTTTCAATATTTAATAATTCTTTAGAAAAGTTAAGTTTAACTATGTTGTTATCAAGATCAACTGATAATAATTTAGTATCTTTAGGTATAACTTGTTTAAATCCTTCTTTAATATAATTGCTCTTATTACCATCAATAGTTAAGTAATTAATTATTTCTTTTATTTTATTTATTCTGTCATTTTCTTTTAAAATAACATTAACTCTAGCTACATAATTATTGTAATCAATTAGATATATATAAGCATCTTTATAACTTTTTTTCTCATTATTAATAGTTTCTATCTTTTTAGTCGGAAATAGATAGATAATTAAAATTATTAAGAGAGAAGATACAATTAAAAAGATACGTTTTTTTAATTTATTTTTTAACATAAATTCCACCATTAAAATTATATGCTAATTAAAAAAATAAAGTCGCTAATTTGCGACTTTATAAAGTTATTTCACCTAATTTAATTAATTCTAATATAGCACATGATCTATTTTTGCAATCTAATTTTTGAATTACATTAGATATATGATTTCTTACAGTTTTTTCACTAATTAGCAGTTCGTCTGAAATTTGTTTTGTACTTTTATTAGTTACTAATAAGTTAAATATTTCTTTTTCTCTTTTAGTTAATAGTGATTCCACTTCCAATCTTCCTTTCCATAGTATCCTCTTGATATTTTATGATAGAGAAAGATAGTTAGTGAATAATCATATTATTGATATTTAACTGTAATGTACATTTGTTTATCAAATTCTTTTTGAATTGTTCTAATAATGTTATTAGCGTCTGTTACATTACTGTTTTTAGATGATATTATAACACTTATTTGATCATCTTTAATTTTAATAAAACTTTTTAAATTATATGTTTTAAGAATTAAAGATTCTAATTTGTTTTCTTTACCTTTAGTACTATTAATACCTTTTAATTTTTCATAAGCATTATTTTTTTCTTGAACACTGACAGTTTGGTCTAAAAGAATTTCTTGGAGTTCAGCAATAACTTTTTGATCTTGATCATCATTTTCTACTCTTAAAGCACTTAAAGTATCCTCCTCTTTAACATTTAAGGTTTCACTAGTAGAAGTATTAGATGGCATTAATTTTGTTAAGTTATCTTCATCTAAAGCTACATAGTAAACTGAAAGTACTAATATAATACTAAATAAAGTTAAAAACCATAATTTTTGTTTGTTAATCATTATTATCCTCCATATCAATTTAATTATATTAAAGTAAAATAAAATTATGATATTTTTTTAATTAACGAAACCAAGAATATTTAATTATTTTAATTATTTTTAATATTTCAGTAAATACTAATCTCATTTTGACTCCTTTCTATAAAATTTTTTCTTTAATTATTAAAGAAACACTAGGATTAATCTAGCTAATGTTTTTAGAAAATTTAAAAAACTCATTAAAAATTTCTCCTTTCTTAATTATTTCACAAGTTCAACCCCTTATTTACCCTTCACTTATATATATAGACAAAAAAATTTCATTTTACTTGTTTTTTTTTAAAAATTTTTATTTTTATTGCTTTTTTAAAAAAGTAGTAAAAAAATAAAGTAATTTGAAAAATTTATCTCTATATATATAAGTAGAGGGTGGTAAATATAAAAAGATATATAATAAGACAAGAAGAAGAAAAAGATTGTGGGGCATCATGTTTAGCATCAATAGTTAAATATTATAATGGATATGTTCCATTAGAAATAATTAGGAATGATACTTTAACAGATAATAATGGAACTAATTTTTATAATATTAAAATGGCTGCTATTAAATATGGTTTTGATGTTATGGGATATAATAATGAACAAATAATACCTCCTTATATTGTTCAAACTAGGATAAATGATTGTTATCACTTTATGGTTGTATATAAAATAACAGATAAATATGTAATAGTTATGGATCCAGGTAAAGGAATTATAAAGTATTCTAAAAATGATTATAATAAAATATTTACGGGATATATGTTAAAGTTAATTCCTGATGGTAAAATTGTTAAATATGATAAAAAGAATAGTTATTTATCTTTCTTAAAGAAATTAGTTAAGAATAATATTAAAAATATTATAATTTGTTTTATATTAACTATTATAATTATTATATTAAATTTAAGTGAAACTTATTTAATTAAAGAAGTCTTAATATATAAAGTATTTATTAAAGAATTACTAATTATATTATTAATTAAATTAAGTGTTAATTGGTTTAAGAATAATATATTAATAAAAGTTAATAAGAAAATAAATATAGAATTAGTTAATGATTATATATCTAAATATTTTAGACTCTCATATAAATATTTGTATTTAAAATCTTCAGGAGACATAATTAATAGAATTAAAGATTTAAATAAAATAAAGAATTATCTTGTTAATGAGGTTGTTAATTTTAATTTAAATTTAATGATAATGTTAGTAGTTATTGTTATATTATTTATAATAAATTATAAGTTAACATTAGTTGTAGTTTTGTTATATGTTGTTACATTTATAGTGTGTAAGTATATTAATAAAAAAGTATTAAAAAAGTACAACGAATTAATATATTTAGATAATTTATATATGGATAATGTAAGTGAATATGTAAGTAAAATATTAACGATTAATTCTTTGAATATTAATAATTTCTTTATTAATAGGTTAAATGATAAATCTAAATTAGTAGGTAATTTTAATTTTAAAGTAGATAAGTTAAATAATTATTTAAATATTGTTTTAGAATTTGTAGAAATAGTAGTTATGATTATAATTTTAAGTTTATCATATAAGAAGGGGTTAGATAATATAATCATTTATTTTCTTTATTATAATTATTTTAAAGAAAGTGTTTATTATTTTATAACTATTAATGCTTCTTTTAATTATATAAAGTTAGTTATTGATAAGATTAATGGTGTTTATTATTTAAAAGATTATGATAAAAATAAAGGGATAGAGTTTAAAAATGATGATATTATAATTAATAATTTAAGTTATTCTTATGGATTAAATAAAGTATTTGATAAGATAAATTATAAAATTAAGGTTGGTAGTAAAGTACTAATTAAAGGTAATAATGGTAGTGGGAAGAGTACCTTAATTAATATATTAACTAAGAATATTGATGATTATGATGGTGAAGTATTTATTGGAAGTAATATTAAAGATATTAATTATAATAGTTATTTAGAACATATTTCTTATGTTAATCAACATAGTGAATTATTTGAAGATAGTATAGTTAATAATATTGTTTTAAATAATGAGATAGATAATAATAAGTTAAATAAAATAGTTAATATACTTGGTTTAGATGATGTCATTAAAAGAAAAGAAAAAAGGATAAATACATTAATTAAAGATAATTTTAGTGGTGGTGAGAAACAAAAAATAATTATTGCTAGATGTTTATATAAATGTTCTGATATTATGATATTTGATGAAGCTTTTTCAGAAATAGCATCTGTTGATAGAAATAATATAATTAATAAAATTAATGACGTTTATAGAGATAAAACAATTATTTATGTTAATCATTTTAATGATGATATTAAATATGATCAAATCTTGAAGATAAATAATACTAGAAAGGATAAAGTAGATGAGTGATAGTAAGTTATATAGTATAAGTGGTGGAAAAGCAAAGTATTCTATCTTTGCAATTGTTGGTGGATTAATTACTTTCTTAATTGGGGTTGTTGATGGGTTCATTCGTCCTACAAAGTGTAATTAATGAATAATTATGAATTAAATAAAATAGTGGGTGGACAAATTAATGGTTCAATATTAAATGCCTTATCAAGATTTATTACTACTTTGTTTGAACTTGGTAGATCTGTTGGCAGTAGTTTGCGTCGAGTAACTAATAAAAATATGTGCTAACGTTCACAAAAAGGATAATATTTGATATAATTTTGGTAGAGGTATTATAGTGAATAATAGTATAAAAAAGATATTAAATAAATTAGAAAAAAATGGATTTGAAGCATATGTTGTAGGAGGTTATGTTAGGGATTATTTACTTAATATAACTTCTTATGATGTTGACATATGTACAAATGCTTTACCTAAAGATATAATTAAAGTTTTTAAGATTAAAAAGGGTGTTAGTAATTATGGATCTATTGGTTTTAAAATAGGTAAATATAATTATGATATAACTACTTATAGAGAAGATGGGGAATATAATAATCATAAGCCTAAAAGTATTAAGTATGTTGATAATTTATTAATAGATTTAAAAAGAAGAGATTTTAGAATTAATTCAATATGTATGAATAATGAAGGAAAAATATTTGATTATTTAAATGGGAAAGAAGATATTCATAATAAGTTAATTAAAACTATTGGAAGTACAGATGTTAGACTAAATGAAGATCCGGTTAGAATACTTAGAGCTATTAGATTCGCTATTATATTAGATTTTAATTTAGATGAAGAAATAGTTAGTTTTATTAAAAATAATAAAGATTTATTAAAGAGTATAAGTTATACAAGAAAAAAACAAGAGTTAGAAAAAATACTTACATCTAAAAATGCAGTTAAAGGATTAAATTATTTAAAAGAATTAGAATTATTAGATGAATTAGAAATAAAATATGATAAAATAGTTAATGTTTCTGATATATTAGGAATGTGGGCTCAAATGGAGTTTAGTTTAAAATATCAGTTTACAAAACAATCTTTAACAATTATTAATCAAATTAAAGAAATAGTTAATTATGGAAAGATTGATTGTTATGTATTACTAAAATATGGATTATATGTTAGTTTAGTTGCAGGAGAAATATTAGGTTATAGTAGAGAAGATATTAATAAAATGGATAAGCAAATGCCTATTCATAAAATGAGTGATGTTAAAATTAATAATAATGATATAATGAATTTATTAAATATTGAGGGTTCTCCTAAACTTAAAACTATTTATGATGATATTGTAGATGAAGTACTTAAAGGAAAAGTTAAGAATAATAAAAGAGATATTAAGAAATATATTATTAAAAGATGGATGTGATATTTAAATGAATAGTAGTTTTTTAGAACAATATGTTAAATCTAAAGATTATATTTTAAGAAAAGAACTATTTCCGATAATATGGGAATATAAACTTAACTTAGAAGAAGTACTTTTATTAATATATTTTATGAATGAGGATATACCTACTTTTGATGTTGAACATATTAATAAAATTACAATGATTAGTGTTAATAAAATATTAGATTCTTTTACTAGTTTAACTAATAAAGGGTTAATATCTATTGATGTTATTAAAGAAAGTAGTGGAGTTAAAGAGGTTGTTAATCTTGATTCTATTTATAAATGTATGGTTGATGGTTTAATGAAAAATAATAAAAAAGTAGTGAATAATAATATATTTGAAAAATTTGAAAAGGAATTTTCAAGAACTTTATCTCCTATGGAGTATGAAATAATTAATGATTGGTTAGATAAAAATATTAGTGAAGATTTGATATTAGGGGCATTAAAAGAAGCAACTTATAATGGAGTAAATAATTTAAGGTATATAGATAAAATAATTTATGAATGGACAAAAAAGGGATTTAAAAATATGGAGGATGTAAGTAATCATTTAAGAAACAGAAGTACTTCTGATAAAAGTGTTAAAGAAATAAGTGATTATAATTGGTTAGATGAATAAGGAAGTTTATGATATTTTAGATTATTATATACCTGATCCGAAGTGTGAGCTTGATTATAATAGTCCATTTGAGTTATTAGTATCAACTATTTTAAGTGCACAATGTACTGATAAAAGAGTTAATGTTGTTACAAAAGATTTATTTAGTAAATATGATATTAATAGTCTTGCTAAGGTGGATAAGAAAGAAATAGAAAGTATTATTAGATCGTGTGGTTCTTATAGTAAAAAAAGTGATTATATAATTACTGTTAGTAAAAGATTATTAAATGATTATAATGGAGTGGTTCCGAATAATAGAAAATATTTAGAATCATTACCGGGAGTTGGTAGAAAGACTACTAATGTAGTTCTTAAGAATATTTATAATGAGCCGAGTATTCCAGTAGATACGCATGTGGAAAGGGTATCTAAAAGACTTGGTTTTGCTAAAATGAATGATTCGGTTAGTATCATTGAAAAGAAGCTTATGAAAAAGATTCCTAAAGAAAAGTGGAATAGAGTTAGTGAACAAATTCTTTTATTTGGTAGATATTATTGTAAGAGTATTAATCCAAGTTGTGATGGATGTAAATTTAAAAATATTTGTAAGTATAAGAAAAACAGTTAGAAATTTATCTAACTGTTTTTTAGCATCCAGCTTTTAATGTTCTTTGGACTGTTTTACTTGATTTTCCATTATATGTTGCCTTATGAGATAAAATATAACTTGTAGTACAATCCATTGAAGTGACATTACACTCTTCACCAGTTAATTCTTGAGTACAAGTAGTTGTAAATGATGCTTTATCACTAATATCATTATTATTTGAATGAACTTTTAATGGTTTATTATTTTTAATGAAGTTATAATATTCAGCTACTGTCATACTTGATGCACCATTAAGTTCAACTGAAATATTTTCCTCTGGATTATCATTTACAGCATTAATAGTAACTGTTATTGGATCTGATGCATTACTTTTAAAGATTGAATACGCTGATTTTACCATAAATGTTGTATTATTAGTAATTGTACCGGTGTATGTATAAGTTGTGTTAGTAGAGAAGGCTACATAATTGTAACCACTACCATTATTTACATATATATCATAACCAAAGTTGCCAATATTTGCTGCATTATATTCTTTACGTTTACCTAAATATTTTTCTGCCCATACTCCATAGTTTTCTTTAAAGTAATTATCTAAGAATGTATCACTTACAGCATCAGGAGTATTTATGCCATTCCATGTTAATGTTACTATATTAGTTCCAGAAACATAATCGGCTTTAATATTTGTTGGAGCAGATAATTTACTAAATCTTGTTGATTCTGTATCAGGAACTGTTCCTTCTTTGAAATATTCAACACTCTTTAGATTGTCAGGTGTATATTCACTTGCTAATTGAATTGGATTTGTTTCTAATTCAATTGTTGCAGTAACAACTGATGCTGGTTTAGTAAATATTTTATTAGTACTATTAATTTTAGATGTTAATTCTCTTACAATAGCTTTTTTGACGGTGTTTGCTGCTGATGATGTAAGACATGTGTTTCCTTTATTTTCATCATATCCAACCCATACTGCGTATGAATATTGTGGAGTATATGTTACTTGCCATGAATCACCGATAATATCTCCTTTAACTGTACATCCTTTTTTGGTAGCTGCTGGAATTGTTGATGTACCTGTTTTACTTGCTACTTCAGTGCCACTTTTTGATCCTGCTGATACTTCGCCACTTTTAACTGCATAAGTTAATATTGCGTTAATCATATAAGCTGTTGAATCACTCATAACTGTTCTTTTTTCGGGTGTTACAGTATAAATTTCGCCAGTATCTAAAAATTCAATTTCGGTAAATGAATATGGTTCTATATAAACGCCACCTCTTGCAAATGTGGCATAAGCCGCTGACATTTGTAGTGGGTTAACTCCGTTAAATCCACCGATACTATGGGCTTCATTAATATATCCGTTTTCGTATTCTGGTGTAATTCCTAAACCAGTTACGAATGTTTTGAGTTGATTTTGAGATAATTGTTGAAATGCATATAAGGCAGGAATATTTCTTGAAGATGCTAGAGCAGTTTTAATAGTCATTATACCTTTATATCGATTATCCCAGTTTTTAATATATCCGCCATTACTATAAGTATATTCATCATCAACAACCATTTGACCAGTACTCCAATTTAGATATTCGATTGCTGGACCGTAGTCAAAAATTGGTTTAGCAGATGATCCTGGATGACGTTTAATCATTGTAGCATAGTTATAATTTCTTTCATCATTTTTACGATTGGCACCAACTGCGACAATTGCTCCTGTGTTAACATCAGTAACAGCAACACCAGCTCTAATATATTCGTTAGGCCATTTTAAATTTTTATTTGTTCCAGCATATAAATCATTTAAGACGTCTTGTTTTGATTGAATCATAGTTGATTTAATTTTCATTGGAACTATGTATGGGTTTTTACCAGTTCTTTTAATTACTTCTTCAACAACAGTATTAATAAATCCGATATTTTTGTTATTAGATCTACTACCGTTATAAATCATATCTTTAACTTTAATTGATTTTGCAATTTCACATTCTTCGTCATTAATGTAACCATGACGTTTCATTAAATTTAATACTTGATTTCTTCTGGCTTCAGCCTTTTCAGGATAATTTATTGGGTTATAAGCAGATGGTGCTTGAAATAATCCAACAAGTAGAGCGGCTTCAGCTAAATTAACTTCACTAATTGATTTATTAAAGTAAGTTTGGGCAGCTTGTTCAATACCGAAAGCACTACTTCCTAAATCAGGAATATTTACATAAAATTCAATTAATTGTTCTTTTGTATAAGTTTTTTCTAATTTAAATACAGACATATACATATCGGTAAATTTACGAACTAATCCTTTAATACCACTTGATTCATAACCACTATATCTTTGTTTAGCAATTTGCATTGTTAGAGTGGAAGCACCTCCGGCACCACTTTGTCCTAAAACTTGACCAATAGATGCTTTTATAAATCTGGCTAAGTCAACACCGTGATGTTGAAAGAATCTTGAATCTTCAGTAGCTACTAGAGCATCAACAAATACCTCGGGTAATTCATCATAAGTAACTCTTTGTCTATTTTCAGTTCCAAGTCTAGCTATTTCGTTATTTTCAGAATCATAGACTATTGATGCTTCTTTAGTGTATAAATTATTGGCATCGAAATCAGGAGCTGATATTACAATATAGATAGCAAACGCGAATCCGAGAATAAATATCGATACTAATATAAGCATAATAATTATTAGAATTTTTTCTCCTAAATTACCTTTTTTAAATCTTCTTTTAAAAGCACTTAAATTACCTTTATCATTAGATTTAACATTTGTTTTTTTAGTTCTTTTCTTTATTTTAATCTTTTTCATTTTCTTTCTCCTTTAAAATAAACATTATCAAGTGTGTTAATATAATTTAATATTGGATTATAACTATATTCAATTTGATAACCTTTTTCTTCTATATAAGAGTAGGGAATACTTTTTTTATTATTATTTTCAATAAAATTAATAATATCTTCTCCTTTAAGTAAAAATACTTTATTTTGAATATCTATAAGTAAGAATGTAATACCTTCATGTTTAATTATCGTCTTCATATGTTTTAATTGATGAGGATGAATATTAGATAAAGGAAAAGAATTTATATTAAGAGTTTTTTTTGCATCAAAATCAATATATTTTCCTTTATATAAACCAACATAATCTAAAGTAGATTTTTGATTTAAATATCCTTCAACTTTAGGTATATCATTAGTATATGTTACTTTCTTTATTTTAACAGGGGTAGGTTTCTTATAAATAACAGCAATGTCTTCATTTAAATAATAGTCATTTGCTTCATTAATAAGAGTTTCTAAATCCATTCCTCTATTGGCAAAAGATATATTTTTTTTTACTTTCTTTTTAATATTATTTGGATATAACAATACGTATCACCCATTAATAATTATACTTTAGGTTTAAATTTTTTTCTACAAGTTTGCAATTTTTTAACATCTTTATTATAATTAAAGTGTAAACTAAGAGTTTATTTGATTGAATTGAGGAAAATTATATGAAAATTGAAACAAGTAATTTAGAAGTTATTGCAATAAGAACAAGTCAGTATCCAACTGATAATAAACCTGAATTTTTATTAGTAGGAAGATCTAACGTTGGTAAGAGTAGTTTTATTAACACTATGATTGGTAGAAAAAACTATGCTAAAACTAGCGCTACTCCTGGTAAAACTCAAACTTTAAATTTTTATTTATGTAATAATTCATTTTATTTAGTTGATGTTCCGGGATATGGTTATGCAAGTGTAAGTAAAGCAACTCAAAAGAAGTTTGGTTTAATGATTGAAGAATATTTAAAGACTAGAAGTAATTTAAAGAATGTTTTTATGATAATTGATGGCAGAAATAAACCAACTGAAAATGATGTATTAATGTATAATTATTTAAAATATTACAATATACCAGTAACTATTATCGCTAATAAATATGATAAAATAAGTGCTAATAATAGAGATAAAACTTTAAAAAATATTACTAATATATTAAATCTTAATGAAGATGATAAAATAATTTATTTTTCTTCAATAAATAAAAAGGGAAGAGACGAAGTAGGCAAAGTTATTGCTGAATATTTAAAGTAAAATGGATTTAAGTAAAGAATTAAAATATATAAAGAAAAAATATGGTGAAAAAATGATGCATTATTGTAGGGAATGTTTTCCTACAATTTTAAATGTGTCTGGTAAATTAATTGAAATATTAAATACTCATTTTTATTATGTTAGAGATAGTTTATATAATGATATCGTAAATAATCATAAAGAAGAAGAATTTAATGATTATGTTTATAGTAAAGCTGGATTAAAAAATGAATATGATATTAAGGATGTAAGTAAAACGCCTAAAGAATTATTAAATGATGTGGGTTATGATTTTTATGAATGTAAGAGCGTAGAAGATATTATGAACTTCAAAAAATATTATGCTTCAAAGGAAGATTTATGTACTTTTTGGAGTCCCGATTCGAGATTAAAAAGATTTTTTGTTTTCTTTGCAGTTAAGAAAAATGCTTTAGATATTAAAAGAGAGGAATTTGTTATTCCTGATAGAGAAGATGAATATGGAACTAGTGTAATATCAATTCAGTTTTCTAGAGATAAATATAATCATCTATCAATTAAAAATCGATATAATGAATCGGTTAATAATCCAGATTCTACTTTTAATAATAATTTAGATAATATTGTACCGGGACTAACAATGAGTTTTTATAAAACTTATGATATTAAAGAAGTATATTTTGAAAATGCTGAATTTCAAATGGAAAATTATATAAGTGTTAATGAAGAATATTTTAAGTTTAACTATAAATTAAATGATATATATTATTGTACAAATAATGTAATAGTTGATAATGGTAATGTGATTAGATATGATCCTGAAAAATATATAATAATGGATTATTTTATAATTGATTTAGTTAATAAAAAGGTAGATGTTTTTGATAGTAAACTAAGAGATAGTTTTAGCGAAGTTATTGGTAAAATTAAAAATATTGAAATTGTTAGGGGAGGAAAAGATAAGAAGGTATATATTACAAACGAGGAAGACAATATTTTTGAACTTACTTTGTCTTTTGATAATAAATTGATTGGAATAAAAGATAATATGATAGATAAATTACCTGATCGTTTCTTGATTTCAGGTCAATATCTTAAAAATATGGAATTTAATAATGTTAGAGAGATTGGTAATGATGTGTTATATGCTAATATGGATTTAGAATATTTTAATTTAAGTAAGGCAGAAGTTATCGGAAATTATTTCTTAGCTAATAATATTAAATTAACGAATGTTGATTTAAATAAAACTATAATGATTGGTGATGATTTTTTAAAGAGAAATATTATAGTTGAAAGTATAAATTTTGATTCACTAAAAAGAGTAGGAAACAGTTTTATGTTTTCTAATAGAGGGTTAAGTTAGAGGGTTAAGTTCAATTGTATTACCTAATTTAAGTTATACTGGTAAATGTTTCTTTAAATTAAACGATAAGGTCTTATTTGCTTCTTTTCCTTCTCTTCAAGAAACTGGTGATTTTTTTATGAATGATGCTAAAAACTTAAGAATGTTTGAAGCAGATAATTTGAGAGTTACTGGTGATATGTTTATGATGGCTAATAAAGAACTTGATTATATATCACTACCAAATTTAATTAAAACTGGTAAATTGTTTTTAGCTGCTAATCAGATTATAATGAGTGTTAATTTACCAAATCTTTCTTATTTACCGAAATATTTTTTACGTAATGCGGGAGAACTGGAAAGTATAACATTAGCAGATAATTGTAGTTGGGATGATATTTATAATAAAAAGTTATTAGAATTAATGCATGAGAAGAAGGGAAAAACTTTATGATAAAATTGTTAATTAATAAAATTGATGGTTATAATTATTATTTAAATGATGTTAATTCAAATGATAGCTATGTTATTAATATAGAGTTTTATGGTAATAAACCTGCTGTTAATGACTATTTATATTTGAATTATCCATTAACTAAAGAAAAAATACTTAATATTGGTCCGTTAACAAGTGAATGTGGAAATGAAGTATTAAGTGAAGATGATGATGATTTTGTTAAACTTGAAAATGATGGTAAAATTATTTATTTAAAGAGAATATATGGTTAAAACTGTTAAAATTAGCAGTTTTTTCTTTTTTAATGATTTTAATACTTGATTTATGTTAAAAAATATTATAGAATTAATTTGTTCATTTGAGATATGTCCCCGTAGCTCAGCTGGATAGAGCATACGCCTTCTAAGCGTACGGTCGCGCGTTCGAATCGCGCCGGAGACACCATATATTGATATTAAGCTCTTGGTATAAGGGCTTTTTTCGTGTGATAAGGTTTTGCGTTAGTTAACTCAGAAAATAAAATTGAAAAATAAAGATAATTATGCTACAATGAATATGTAAGGAAAACTTACATAAAATAAAAAGAGGAACATTCTATTCTGTAAGTGAATGCCGTCTCTAAAAAATAGTGTTGACACTCAATCAGAGATGAAAGAGTGTCATATTTTTATTGCTATTACCAATATGGTAAGGAGTAATAAATTGATAGCAATAAGACGAAGGACTTTTATTATAAAAGTTCTTTTCTTCATTGTATCCCTCCTTTCTTTCTTAAGATTGGAGGACGACACTCACATCAAATGTTCCTGATAAAATTATATAATAAGTAAATTTATAAAACAAGCGAACAGATGGAAGTTTTTGTTAAAAAAATTATGTATTAAAAATTATTAAACACACTTTTAAAAGTTAGAAAATTCACGAAAAGTTAGAAAATCTAAAAATTATTCTTTAATTTAAATTTAGTTTATGGTAAGATATTATTATAGTACGAGGAGGAATTATTTATGGGTTTAAAAATAAGTAATTTATTTAAGGAAGAAACTGAAAAAGATAACAGTGTTGAAGAAGAATTTTATTCAATTAGTGAAAAAAACTATAAAGAAGAAGAAGCAAATAGTGGAAGTAAAATGATACTTGTAGAACCTAGAGCTTATTCAGAAAGTCAAACAATTGCTGATCATTTAAAGAAACGCAATAGTGTTGTTGTTAATTTGAAGAGAGTTACTAGTGAACAAGCTAAAAGAATTATTGATTTTTTAACTGGATGTATTTATGCTATTGGTGGAGATTTACAAAAATTAGGTAACGGAATTTATTTATGTACTCCAAAAAATGTATCTGTACAGGGTAAAATGAGTGAAAATGAAAAAGTTAAAAAAGTAGAGGATGAAATAGATTTTTAATTAATAGGGATGTGATTATATGGAAAAGTTTAGCACATCAAAAGATGGTTATAATAAAGAAGAAGTTAATAAATTCGTAAATGATGTTATAACTGAAGTTGAGTCTATGCTTAACAAAATGAAACAAAAAGATAAAGAGATTAGTGAACTTACGAAATCTCTTGAAAAATATAATAATTTAGAACTTGTATTAGATAAGACAATATTAATGGCAGAAGACAGTTCTAATCAAATGAAGAAGTTAGCTAAGGAAGAAGCAGATAATTTAATAAATGATGCTAAAAAGAATGCTTCTCGTATAGTTAATGAAGCATTAATGCAAGCAGAAAAGACTGAACTTGAAAGTATAAGATTAAAAAGAAATATTATTACTTTTAAAAAGAAACTTAAAGTATTATTAGAACAGCAGATTGATTTAGCTGATGAAATCGATAAAATAGATTTAGATGATAATTAACCTTTTTAAAGGTTTTTTATTTTGAAATTCATTCCGAATTTTTTCGCATTTGCGAACTTTTTCGGAGTATAAAAAATAGATATAATTTTAATATATATCTATTTTGTTATTGATTTAAACTATCTTCATTTAAAAGAAAGTAATATATTCCCATTGTTATAATCCCATTATCATCCATTCTAGGTTTACTTACATCTCCAGTAATAATTATTTTTTTAAATGAATCATTGATATTTAATAAAGATTTTTGTTCCTGAACTTTTTTTGAATCACTATTTATTTCAAATGATGATTGAATATATATTCTTTTGCTACCCTGATTACAAACAAAGTCAACTTCATATTGTGGTTTAACTCTTACACCAAAATTATTTGTTTCATTTACTTCCACAACACCAACATCAACATTATATCCCCTTCTTAAAAGTTCATTATATATAATATTTTCCATAGTATGACCTTTATCTATTTGTCTAAAATTTAATCTAGCATTTCTTAAACCAATATCTTCAAAATAATATTTGTATGGGGTGTTTATGTATTTTTTACCTTTTATATCATATCTTTCAGCTTTTGTTATTAAAAATGAATCAATAAAATATTCTAAATAATTACTTATAGTTTTATCACTTAAAATCATATTTTTTTCACTTTTAAATGTATTTTGAAGATTATGTGGATTTGTTAAAGAACCTATTTGAGAAGATATTATATTCAATAATTCGTTTAGTTCTTCTATATTATTAATTTTATTTCTTTCAATTATATCTCTTATATATGTTTCTTCAAATAATTCTTTTAAATATTTTGATCTTTCATTATCGTTATCAAATGATAGAGTATAAGGTAAGCCACCATATATACTATATTGCTCATATCCTTGATATTGATCTCCATCAAACACTTCCATATATTCTTTAAAACTTAAAGGATATATATGTATTTCATCTCCACGACCTCTAAATTCAGTTACTACATCTTTAGATAGTAGTTTTGCATTAGAACCAGTTACATATACTTCTATATTATCTTCATATAAAAATGTATTTAATACAGGTACAAAGTCTTTCATTAATTGAACTTCATCTATTAATATATAATATTTCTTACTATCTTTTATTAATGTTCTTATATACTTAATAAAATTATTACCATCTAATAGATATTCATTTTCTTTAATATCTAATGGAATATAAATGATGTGATCTTTATCATTATTTTTTAATAAGTATTTATAAAAAATATTTCTTAATAGATATGATTTGCCACATCTTCTAATTCCTGTAATAACTTTAATTTGTCCATTACCATCTTTTTTTATAAGTTGGTTAAGATAAAAATCTCTTTTAATTTCTTTCATATTAATTAATTTCAATCTTAAGTTTAATTTAGATTGAGTTCCTTTCCTACATATAAATTATACAATTTCTTTGAAGTATTGTAAATGAATTTACTCCGAAAAAGTTCGCATTTGCGAACTTTTTCGGAGTGAGATCTTAAACTAATTAATTTATTTAGTAAATCATATAATTAATTGGTGATGTTTTTGTTAAGTTATATACTATTTTTATTAAAAGGATGTGCTTTGTTTACGGGTTCTTATTCGGTTAATGTATTTCCAAGTACTTTAAATAAGAAAGATGAAGAAAAGTATTTAAATCAAATGGCAATGGGAGATAAAGATGCTAGGAGTAAACTAATAGAACATAATTTAAGATTAGTTGCTCATATTGTTAAAAAATATGAGAATTCTTCATATGATCCTGATGATTTAATATCAATTGGTACTATTGGGCTAGTTAAGGGAATTGATTCTTATAAAATGAATAAGAAAGTTAAGTTAACTACTTATGCAGCTAGATGTATCGAAAATGAAATATTAATGCATTTAAGAAGCAATAAAAAACATTTAAATAATGTATCTTTAAATGATTCTTTAGGTTATGATAAAGATGGCAATGAGATTAATTTGATAGATGTTATTAAAATGGAAAATAAGGATATAACAGAAGAAATTAATACTAAAGATAATGTAGAATTATTATATAAATATATTAATAAATTAACGAAGAGAGAAAAAGAAATAATAATTAGAAGATATGGCTTATTTAACAATAAAGAAATGACTCAAAAAGAAATTGCTAAAGAAATGATGATATCTAGAAGTTATGTATCAAGAATTGAAAAAAGAGCTATTAGTAAAATATTAAAAGAATTTATTAAAAGTAATAAAACTTTGTGATTGTAGTTAATTGTTATATCAGATTTTTTAAAGTAAAATTATCATGTCTAAACTTTTCTGTAATTATTTTTTGATTTATTCATATTTATTTTAAATTTTTTAATGCTTATAAAACGTTAATGATTATTGTGTTCTCATTACGAAAAAAGGTACAAAACGGAAAAAATTCGTAATGGATGGTATAGGAATATAAATAGAGATTATTGTTACTAAAGATGGAGTTGGTTCATATATAAATGATGATGGTATACTATTTTTAAATATTTATGAATTCTTATTAAATGAAAATAGTTTAGAAATATAAAAAGTTAGATTTGCAGTAAATACATATAAAATGAAACGAAATAATAAACTTAAAAAATTTTTACTTTGAGAATTAAATATATTGTATATTGCAACTTAAATGCATATGGTATAGACATTTTCTAAAAAGTATGGTAAATTATTCGTACATAAGCAATTATGTTATGCAAATTGTTGCATATAATATTAGTGCAACATGTTGTTATAAAAAAGCTAGTGATTCCCACTAAGAGAGGAACTTAAAAAAGAAGTGATTCCGGCTTAGACAGGAACTTAAAAAAGAAGCGATTCCGGCTTAAATAGGAACTTAAAAAAGAAACTAGAGAGCTTACTCTAGTTTTATTAAACTTTAGGGGGATTATGGATAAGTTATTTTTAGTTAAGATAGATTATAAATATTGTAACTATTTAAGAAAGTTTGATAATAAAGTGCCATATAATATGGATAAAAAAGAATTGAGACCCTTTATTGGCGTTTTATTTGAAATAAATAAATGTAAATATTTTGCGCCATTATCAAGCCCAAAAGAAAAACATAAAACAATGAGAAGCAGTATTGATTTCTTAAAAATTGATAATGGTAATCTTGGAGCTATTAATTTTAATAATATGATACCAGTTGCTAATAGCAATATTATTTACTTAAATTTAAATGAAAAACCAAAAGATAAGAAAGAAGCAAAATATTATAAATTACTTACTGAACAATTATTTTGGTTAAATCGTAATGATGTAAAAGTATTTAAAAGATCAAGAAATTTATATGATAAATATAAAAATAAAGATTTAAATGAGAATATAATTAAAAGATGCTGCAATTTCCCTCTACTTGAAGAAAAATGTAAAGAATATAATAATATAGAACAAAAAGTTTAAACAAATACCTTAAAAGTATTTGTTTTATTTTAGATTTTAAGTATAATTATATTCAAGGGTGATTAATAATGGATGATAAATTAATAAGATTCTTTAATAAAATTAATTTTGATGAGATAGATGATTTTGAGGGAGTAAAAGTTTCTAAAGTTGTTATAAATAAACAAAAAGAATCTTGGATAGTATATTTACAAAGTGATAAAGTTGTTAATCCAGAAGCAATGATAAAACTTATTAATAAAGCTAAAAATGGGATTGAAAATGTTAATACGATAGATATTAAGATAAATTATAGTAATATATTAGATGAAGATATTATTAAATATTTTAAATATTTTTTAGATCAAAAAGTTATTGATAATGTTTCTTTACAAAGTATAATAAATAATGATTTTAAAGTAGAGAATAATGAAATAAGTGTAGAAGTTATTTCGAAGATGGAGGCTAATTTAATAAATTCTTTTAATGATGAATTTAGTAAGTATTTAAAGAATTTGGGATTATCTGAAGTTGAACTAGTTCCTATTATTAATGATGAAAAAAGAAAAGAAATAAAAGAAGAAATAGAAAACAGTAAAACAGATATAATTGTTAATAAAGAACCTGAATTTAAAATTATTATGGGTGAAGAAATTAAATCTAAAAAGATTACTGAAATTAAAGATATTATTGGAGAAGAAAATAATGTTACAGTTGAAGCATATATTTTTGGAATAGAAGAATTTGTATCTAATAAGAGTAATTTTAAAATATTAACTTTGAAGATTAGTGATAAGACTGATAGTATTTTAGCTAAAATATTTACAAGAGAAGAAGATGAATTTAATAAATATAAAGCTGGTTTAAAAGAAGGAAAATGGTATGCCTTTAGAGGGTATGTTAAAAATGATACGTTTGCTAAGGATTTAGTGTTTAATGTAAGAGATATAGAGGAAATTCCTAGTAAAGATGATGAGTTTGTTGATGATGCTGAAGTTAAGAGAGTTGAATTACATGCTCATACAATGATGAGTCAAATGGATGGGGTTACTAAATTTGATTTAGATAAACATACATCAGAACTTGTTAGTAATGCGATTAAATTTGGGTATAGAGGAGTTGCAATAACTGATCATGGTGGTTGTCAAGCATTCCCGATTTGTTATGAAATAATTAAAAATTATAATAAAGGAAAACCTAAAGAAGAACATTTTAAGGGGATTTATGGTACTGAACTTACATTAGTAGATGATTCGGCTGATATAACTTTTAGAGCTAAAGATGATGATTTAAGAAACACTACTTATGTTGTATTTGATACAGAAACTACTGGTTTTAACGCTGGTGGTAAAGATCAAATGATTGAAATTGGTGCTGTAAAGATAGCAAATGGTGAAATAATTGATAGATTTGATGAATTTATTAATCCAGGAAGACCACTTCCACAAAAGATAGTTGATTTAACATGTATTACTGATGATGATTTAGCTGGTGCCGATAATGAAGAAAATGTTACTAAACGATTTTTAGAGTGGGCAGAAGGACTTCCTATGGTTGCTCATAACGCAAAATTCGATATGTCATTTGTTGATATGGCTTGTAAAAAGTATGGATTACCGGAGTTTAGTAATACCGTTATTGATACATTAGAATTATCAAGAGCGTTAGATCCTGATTTAACTAGACATAGTTTGTCAGCGTTAGTTAAAAGATATGAAGTCCCTTGGAATGAAGATGCACATCATAGAGCTGATTATGATGCTGAGGGAACGGCTTATGTATTTTGGAAAATGTTGGATCGTGTTCCAAAAGATACATATAAAACTATAAAGGATTTAGATAATTTAGTTTCTAAAGAAAATTTATATAAGTTTGGAGCAACACATCATTTTAATGCTTTAGTTTTAAATCAAAAAGGATTAAAGAATTTATTTAAAATTGTTTCTTTAGCGAATACAACATATTACTTTAAGTGTCCTAGAATTCCGAGAAGTGTATTACAGGAGTTAAGAGAAGGATTATTAATTGGTAGTGGATGCTTTGATTCAGAAATATTTAAAGAAGCAAGAAGAAAAGATAAAGAAGAATTAACTAATTTAATTAATTTCTATGATTACGTTGAGGTGCAACCACCAGATGTTTATTCTCATTTAGTTGATACAGGAGATTTTTCTTCTAATGCAGAGTTAATTGGAAACATTATGAAGGTAGTAGATGCAGTTAGAGACGCTGGCAAAATAATGGTGGCTACTGGGGATGTTCATCATTTTTATAAAGAAGATAAAATATTTAGACAAATAATTCTTGATACAAAAGCCAATTTTGGAAAACATCATTTAGCTAAGTCTAGTATAAAAGAAATACCTTCACAACATTATAGAACAACAAATGAAATGCTAGAAAATTTTAACTTTTTAGATAAAGATGTTGCTTATGAAATTGTTGTTACTAACACAAATAAAATATGCGATATGATTGATGAAATAGAAGTTATTCCCGATACTGGTGGAACACCATTTTCACCTAGAGTAAAAGCCGATGATGGTAAAACTTATTTAGATTGTCCTAGAGTTGTAACTGACTTAGTTTATGGTAGAGCAACTGATTGGTATGGAGATCCCCTTCCTTTATTAATTGAAGAACGTATCGCTAAAGAACTTTATGGAGAAACTGTTTATAAAGTTTGTCGTGAAAATTTATTAAAAACACATAGTGAAGATGAACCTAATTTAAAAGAATTAATATTTAAAGATGTTCATGAAGTTATATTAAAGGGTGTAGATGCTGTTAAAGAGTTAGTTAGAAATAATATTAAAGAACATTTAGAAGAAGAAACTAGTGACGAAGAGATTGAACAAATGTTAAAGAAATCACTTGGTGGAGTAATTGGTGCAGGTTTCGATCCAATTTACTTAATTGCCCAAAGATTAGTTAAACACTCTAATGATGAAGGTTTCTTAGTTGGTTCAAGAGGTTCAGTAGGTTCATCATTTGTCGCAACTATGATGGGTATTACTGAAGTTAATTCACTTGCGGCACATTACCGCTGTTTAAAATGTAAAACAAGTATTTTTAATGATGAAAATGGTAAACCACTTGGTGCTACTTATTCATGTGGTATTGATTTACCAGAAAAGAAATGTCCTAATTGCGGGGAAGATATGTATAGAGATGGACATGATATTCCATTTGAAACTTTCTTAGGATTCAATGCCGATAAAGTTCCAGATATCGACTTAAACTTTTCTGATTTAAATCAAGCATCTGCTCATGAATATACTAAAGTACTATTTGGTGTTGATAATGTATATCGTGCTGGTACTATTGGTACAGTTGCTGAAAAAACGGCTTTTGGTTTTGTAAAAGGTTATATGGAAGATAAAGGAATTATGATGCGTACTCCGGAAATAGAACGTTTAGCTAAAGGCGTTACAGGAGTTAAGAGAACTACTGGACAACATCCCGGTGGAATTGTAGTTGTTCCTGATTATAAAGAAGTTTATGATTTTACTCCATTTCAATATCCAGCAGAAGATGTTAATAATGCTTGGAGAACAACTCACTTTGGATACCATTCAATTGAAGAATGTCTACTTAAATTAGATATTTTAGGTCATACCGATCCAACTCAACTTAGAATTATTCAAGAACAAACGGGAATTGATGTTAGTAAAATACCTTTATCGGATCCTGAAACTATGAGTATTTTCTCATCAACTAAAGCGTTAGGTGTAACTAACGAACAGATTTTAGCTCTTACTGGTACTTTAGGTATTCCGGAATTTGGTACTAACTTTACCATTGGAATGGTTGATGAAATTAAGCCTAAAACATTTGCTGAACTTGTTAAAATTGCGGGACTATCACATGGGACTGATGTATGGCTTGGTAATGCGAGAGATTTAATTATTAATAATGTTGTTCCATTTAGTGAAGTTATTGGTTGTCGTGACGATATTATGATTTACTTAATGTATCATGGAGTAGAACCTATTAAAGCATTTAAAATAATGGAATTTGTACGTAAAGGTAAAGCAAGTAAACCAAAAGAAAAAGATACTTGGGAATCTTATAAAAAGATAATGCAAGACGCTAATATTCCAGAATGGTTTATTGATTCATGTAATAAGATTAAATATATGTTCCCTAAAGCTCATGCTGCTGCATATGTAGTAAGTGCCTTTAGAATTGCTTGGATTAAAGTACATAAACCAGTATATTTTTATTCATCTTGGTTATCATGTAAAGCGACTGATTTTGATGTTGAAACGATGATGAAAGGATATGATGCAATTAAAGCAAGAGTAGAAGAAATTCAAAATAAAGGATTTAACGCTACTACTAAGGAACTAGGACTTCTTGAATGCTTAAAAGTATGTTTAGAAGCATCAGCTAGAGGAATAAAATTTGCTAAAATAGATTTATATAAAAGTGATTGGAAAGTATGGCAAGTTGCTGATGAACATACAATAATTCCATCTTTCTTATCAGTAGATGGACTTGGCGAGACTGTTGCTAAGAATATTGTCAACGAAAGAAATAAAGGTAAGTTTGTAAGTATTGAAGACTTTCAATCAAGAGCAAAAGTATCTGGAACAATTGTAGATAAGTTAAAAACAATTGATGTTTTAGAAAATATGCCGGAATCTTCACAATTAAGTTTATTTGATTAAAAAAATATCGTGATTAAAAAAATATGGTTTTATGTTATTTACATAAAACCTTTTTTAAGGTAAAATTATATAAGATAGGTGGCATGTGTATGAACACTGAAATGAATAAAAAGAAAATTATTATGTTATTAATCATGTTTGGATTAGTTTTATCAATAATTATGGGAGTAACTTTTTCTTATTTGTTACCAATAATTAATAATGTAGAAACAGATTCAACAGTTGTATTTAATGCAGGAATTATATCAGCAACATATGAAAATGGAAGTAATCAAATAGTTTCAAGTGAAGTACTACCTGGCTGGTCAGAAACAAAAACATTTAGTTTAACAGCAGTAAATTCAACAACAATTAGAAAAGCTGGAGCTATGAATTATTCACTAAAACTAATAGTAGATTCAAATACATTTAGTGATAACTCAATAGCAGTATCATTAAAAAGTACAAATACATCAAATAATGGAACCCCAGCAGAGATGATATCAGGAACATTGTTAAGTGGACCAAGTGAAGTAAGTTTAGGATTTGGATCATTTGATGCAACACAGGAAATAGGAGAAGAAGGAGTAACACATGATTTTGAGTTAAAACTTTCATTTCCAGAACAATATAGAAGTCAAAATAATGACATGGATAAATCCATTGCAGCACATGTAGTAGTAGAAAGAGCAAATGATTTAGGAAACTTAACAATAGTAGATAATTATGAAAGTTATAATAAAACAATAAATATAGAAAAGAATAAAGAAGTAAATTTATTAAGTTTATATAGTTATCCAATAAAGAAAACATATTCAATCATAAGTGGAGAAGGAACAATTAATTCAAATAAATTAACATTAAAAAGTGATGAAATGAAAGTATCAATAAATTATCCATCAGTATCAGATACAATAGCAGATTTAGATAAAGAAACAAATGGATTAGAAGAAGATGATACAGCAGATAAAAACTTAAGATATGTAGGTGCAAGTCCAAAAAATTACATTACTTTTAATGATGAAACATGGAGAATAATAGGCATATTTAATGTATTTAATGTTGAAACTAATACAACTGAAAAACTTGTAAAAATAGTAAGAAATGATTCACTAGGAGATTATTCATGGGATAGTTCAGATTCATCAAAAAATAATGGCTACGGAATCAATGAATGGAGTCAAGCCGATTTAATGAACGAATTAAATACTGATTATATAAATCCAAATCCAACAAGTGAAACAACAGAATGGTTTAATGGACGAAATAATGCAAAAAATGGATCATACAATTATAGTAATAATATGAAAAGTACTTCAATGGATAAAATAGCCAAAGTAAGATGGAACTTAGGCGGTTATTCAACATCACAAGTTACTGCGTTAAATATGTATAATGCTGAAAGAGGAACATTACATATAAGTAATCCATCAGATGAAACAACAAGAACCAACACATGGGATGGAAAAATAGCATTAATATATCCAAGTGATTATGGCTATGCCTCAACGGATACAACATGTAGAGGAGATTTAATGTCATCTGATTCTAATTATAAAGGATATTGTAAAAATGAAAACTGGTTATTTAACGGTGCATATCAATGGACTTTGTCCCCTAGTTCTGGCAATGCGAGTAATGTGTTCTATGTCGATTCGGACGGGTATGTCGGCAGCGGCAGTGCGATCAACGCTATTGGTGTGCGTCCGGCCCTTTTCTTAAAATCTGATGTAGTTGTAACAAGTGGAACTGGTGATGAAAAAGATCCATATAAAATTTCTTCACGAGCATCATTTGCAAATGACGCATGGGAAACAATAGCAAATAACGTTAAATCAGAAAAATCATATTTATATAATATCGGCGATGAAAAAGAAGTAGAAATAGGTGGAACAAATTATACTGTACGTGTTGCCAATAACACCACACCAAGTGATTGTAATAAAGATGATTTTTCCCAGACAGCCTGTGGATTTGTAGTAGAGTTTGTTGATATTGTAGAAAATAGAAAAATGAATAGTACTGATACCAATGTAGGTGGCTGGCCAGCAACAGCAATGAGAACATACTTAAACGACGAGTTTTATAATAGTTTACCAGAAGATTTAAGAAATGTGATAGCAGATACCAAAGTAATATCAGGACATGGAAAAAGTGATACAAGTAATTTTCCATCAACTGATAAAATATATTTATTAAGTGGACATGAAATATATGAAGATGCATCACCAACAACGTCATCATTATCAGCAAGAGATACAGCCTATAATAATACAAGACAATTAGATTATTATAAGAATAAAGGAGTAACAACAAGAAGCTATTTAGAAACTAGAAAGAAACCACTAGGCTCTAGTTCTTATGATTGGTGGTGGCTGCGCGCGGCTAATTCCAGCAGTGACGATAATTTCCTAAGTGTTGGTAGCGACGGCGACTGGAACATCATTAATGCTAGCGATTCAAGTGGCGTTTCTCCAGCTTTCCGTATCGGATAATAATGTAAACTAAATGTAAAGCAAGAAATAATATAATTAAGCAGGGATAGGAAAATCGTTTCCTAGAGGGCCGTTCCTGCGAGCGAAAGCGAGTAAAATAGACGGCCCATAAGATAAAAAAATAAATCCCATCTGATTGACGTAAGGAAATCAGATGGGTACATAAAGTATTATGAAAGATAAATATAATAAAATAATAAGAAATGTTTATAAAGATAGTTTTAATATAAAGTGTGGCTCTAGAATTTCTAGTGGGGAGTTTTTATAAGAAAACTTCGTGTTTTAGTGGGGAGATATTTTAATAGATATCTTTCTTTTTTTGGTTAAATAATCGTTATTAATTAAATCTAGGTTAAAACATATAATTAATTGGTGATGCATATGCTAGATATAATTAATAGTGCATTAAGAAATAATAATTATTATATTTGTTTGTATAAAAATAATATTTATCTTTATAACTATATAGATATATTGTCTTTTGATAATAATTTGATAATGATTAAATTTGATAATTTTAATTTAAAAATTAAAGGAAGCAATATGTTAATAAAACATATGCAAGAAAAAGAATTAATTATTTCTGGTAATATTGTAGGAGTATCCTATGAATAAAATTATTAAGATAGAAGTTAATGATAATATTAATAGATTTATAAATAAATGTATTAATAATAAAATATATATTACAAATATAAATTATATTAATGATAATAAAATTACTTGTGATATTAATAGTGTTGATTATAAAAAAGTTAAAAAAATAAATTATTATTCTAAGATTAAAATTATAGATTATATTGGGTTTTATAAAATTAAAGAATTAATAAAAAATAATATATTTTTAATAATTATATTTATGTTGTCTTTTGGATTAATGGATATAATAACTAGTTATATAGTAGATATAGAGGTTATTCATTCTTCCTCTAGTATTCGTAAGTTAATATATAAAGAATTAGATAATAATAATATTAAGAAATATTCTTTTGCTTATGATTTTAATGAGTTAGATAAAATTCAAAAAAATATTTTAAATAATAATAAAGATAGATTAGAATGGATAAGTATTACTAGAGATGGTATGAAGTATATTATTAGATGTGAAGAAAGAAAGATTAAAAATATTAACAAAGAAACTGGATATCGTCATGTTATAGCTAAAAAAGATGCTTATATTACTAAGATAATTTCTACTAAGGGTGAAAATGTTGTTAGAAGTGGGGAATATGTTAAAAAAGGTGATTTATTAATTAGTGGAGAAATTAAGTTATATGATGCAGTTAAGGGAGATACTTTAGCAACTGGATCAGTTTATGGTAATGTTTGGTATAATGTTAATATAAGTGTTCCAAAAGAAGAACCTAGAAGAGAGTTTACTGGTAAAAAAAGATTTAATTTAAATATTAATGATAAAATATTTCTTAAAAATAAATATAAGTATTTTACTCAAGATAATATTAGAGAAATTAAGTTTTTAGGATTAAAAATTAAAATTTATAAAGAGAAAGAATATGTTAATAAAAAGTATATTTTAAGTGATGAAGAGATTGAAAATTTAGTAAATAATAAGATAAAAGAAAAATTTAATAATATTGGAACAATTAGTAGTCAAAAAGTTTTGAAAAAAGAGATAAATAATAGTACAATAGATTATAGAGTATTTGTTATTTGTAATGAACTTATTAGTGAATATAAATACTATGAAAAGAGTGATGCTAATGATACCCAAAGCAGCAATTGATATAATAGTTGATTTATGGCCAATATTATTTTTATGCATAATAACTACTATATGTTTAAAAGTTGCGTATAGTTTAGCTAATCATACTAAATTAGAATTATATAAAGAGATGATTAATTTAGTATTTATTGCTTATGTTATTATGTTATTTAGTTTAGTTACTGCTACTGATTTTTCATCTTTTAGTAATAATTTTGTTCCTTTTAAAGAAATATTTAGATATAGTTTTAATTCTAAGTTATTTTATCGAAATGTGATTGGAAATGTTGCGATATTTGTACCTTTTGGATATTATGTTAATTATTATTGTAAGAGTAAAAATATAACTTATAGTTTACTTATTACTTTAATTGTTAGTACTACAATTGAAACTATACAGCTAACATTAGGAAGAAGTTTTGATATAGATGATATAATTCTTAATGTATTAGGGGGATTTGTAGGATATCTTCTTTATAGATTTAGTGAATTTATATTTAAAAAGACTAGTGAAAAGGTTAAAAATGGTTTTTTATTAAATTTAATATGTATTTTAATAATTATAATACTTTTAGTAATAATACTTAGTTTATATGGAGTGGTAATATGAATAGTTTTGATATAATAGATGAATATGGATATAAAGAATATGATTATTTAAATGATTTATTTGAGTTTGCATGTAATAAGTTAAAACTTAAGAATGTATATTTTTCAGTAATATTTATTAATAATGAAGAAATACATAAGATTAATAAAGAGTATAGAGGTATTGATAGACCAACTGATGTTATATCTTTTGCGTTTAATGATAATGGTTCTTTAGATGGTCCTATTAATATGTTAGGTGAGATATATGTATCAATAGATAGGATGAAAGAACAAGCAGTAGAATATGGTCATAGTGAAAAGAGAGAATTATCATTTTTATGTATTCATGGACTTTTACATTTACTTGGTTATGATCATACTTTAGGAGAAAAAGAAGAGAAAGAAATGTTTGATTTACAGAGGGAAATATTAAATGAAAAAGGTATTATCGATTAAAAGACTTAGAAAATCATTTGGTTATGCATTTAAAGGGATTGATGACGTTATTAAACATGAACCTAATATGAAAATACATGTTGGTGTTGCAATATTGGTTGTTATTATGGCATTTATTCTTAAAGTAAGTATTATAGAATGGATTATTTTAGTATTACTAATTGGAGCAGTTTTAGCTGCTGAAACAATTAATACAACAATTGAAAATTTAGTTGATATGTATACTAAAGAATATGATGAGAAAGCTAAGGTTGTTAAAGATACTGCAGCTGGAACAGTACTTATACTTGCTATTACTTCAGCGATTATTGGTTTAATAATATTTATACCTAAAATAATATATTTATTGGAGAGTTTATGAAAGATAATTTAAAGTTAGTAATGAAAAATGCTTATGCTAATATTTCTAATTATAAAGTAGCTTGTATAATTGTTATGCAAAATAATCAAGAAGTTATTGGAGTTAATATTGAAAATAAAGATGGTAAAAGTGGAATGTGTGCTGAACAAGTAGCAATTGCTAATGCTTTTAGTGAAGGATTTAGTACAAAAGATTTTAAAGAAATACATGTTATGGGATCAAGTAAAGGTATTTGTATGCCTTGTTTTATGTGTAGAGAGTTATTACATGAATATTTTTTACCAGATACAAAAGTTTTTTGTTATAATAATAGAGGAAAGTGTAAGGAATTTAAAATATCAGATATTTGTCCTTATCCATTTAATTTGGAGGATTAATGGTAAGAGAGTTAGAAAGATTATTAAGTAATTGTTATGCTCCTCATGATAAAGTATATTTTAGTGCGATTGCTAAAATGAAAGATGGAATGGTATTTGGAGGAGTACTTGTTAAAAATGATATTTTTAGAAGTACTATTTATGCTGAAGAAGCAGCAATTGCAAATGCAGTTAGTCATGGATATAAGAAAAGTGATTTTGATAGTTTGTATGTTATGACTAGTTCTAAAAATTTAAATGATTTAAAAAATATTAATAAAAATATGATTAGTGAATTTTATGAAAATAATGCTGAAATATTTTTATATGATATTAATAGAAATGAAAGAATAATTAAAGTAGGAAATTTAATAGATAATATATATTAAAATATAAAACGGAGGATGTGGTAGCATGAAAAGTGGATTTGTCAGTATTGTAGGAAGACCTAATACTGGTAAGAGTACATTAATGAATACAGTATTAAAAAAACATATTGCAATAGTTTCTGATGTAGCAGGAACAACTAGAAATGCAATACAAGGTGTTTATAATGATAAAGATACACAAATAATATTTGTAGATACACCTGGTATTCATAAACCCCAAGATAAATTAGGAAAGTATTTAAATAAACAAACTTATGAATCTTTAGAAGATATAGATGTAATATTATTTGTAGTTGATGCATCTGCTCCTTTAGGAAGAGGAGATACATTTATATCTCAAGCATTTAAGAATAATGATATTCCTGTTATTTTAGTATTAAATAAAATAGATAAATTAAATGATGAACAAATATTAAAAGCTATAAATAGTTATAAAGAATTATATGATTTTAGTGATATAGTTCCTATTAGTGCTTTAAAAGATGATAATGTTGAGAGATTAATTAAAGTTATTAAAGGTTATTTAACAGATGAAATTAAATATTATGATGATGGAACTATTACAAATACTTCTTTAGAGTTTATGTTGGGAGAATTAGTTAGAGAAAAAGTTCTTAATTTAACAGAAGAAGAAGTACCACATTCAGTTACTTGTGCTGTTACTCATTTAAAAGATAAGGGTAACTTAATGGAAGTGTATGTTGATATAATTGTTGAAAGAAATAATTTAAAGAAAATTATTATTGGATCACAAGGATCAATGCTTAAACAAATCGGTTCTTTAGCTAGACGTGATATGGAAGAATTACTTGGTAAACAAGTTTATTTGGAATTATACGTTAAGACAATTAAAAATTGGAGAGATAAAGAAAGATATTTAAGTGAATTGGGATTTAAAGATTTTTAAAAAGGGAGAATATGAATTATGAAAAGGTATACAAGGGAAGAAAAAATTAAAATAGGTCAAGAAACATTTTATAGATTAATTGAAACTGAATATGGTGAAAATGTTAAAGAAGAAATAATGAAGAAATATAATATAGGATCATTTCAGATATCAACATTTTTAAATATGTTTAAAAAACATATAGTTGAACCTAAACCAACAGAAGAAGAAATAATGATATTAGATAAATATTATCAAAAGAGATTGATGAAAAAATATCAAAGTAGTCCAAATGGTTTAATAAAAGAATATCCTTTAATTAAATTATTATTATCCAATTTAAATGATGAAGAGTTAAATAATGTAATAGAAAGATATAATTTAAGTTATATAAAAAGAACTGTTAATGAATATATAGTTACTCATCCAAATGATAAAGAAGAACTTATAAATATACTATCTAAATTAGATAAGATTAATGAATCTAAAAAAGAAGAAAGAAAAAATGAAAGAGATAAAGAATTTACTAGTGTTAGAAAAGAATATGTAGTTAATGTAATAAACGAATTTTTAAATAGTAACGATATTTATCCTAATTATATATATAGTGAATATAATGTAGATAAAAATACATTTAATGATTGGCTTAAACTTAGTAGTTTAAAAGGTAATGAAGATTTAAAAGAGTTGTTAAGTAGATATAATAAAGAATTAAAATTAAGAGAAGCTATATTTGTTAATGGACTTAGAAATTTAAATAATTCTATAGTGTTAGGTGATTTAAGTTTATTAAATTTTTATCGTAGTACACATATGCCTTTAAATAAATTCAAATTTTTTATGTATTTAGCTAGAAGAAGAGGATTAATTGATAATGAAACTTTTGTTACATTAGATAATTATATTAAAAGAATAGAATTTGGTTCATATCAATATAATTCTTTGGAAGAATTAAAAGAAAGCTTAAATTATAATTATAATGGAGTACAGTTATCACCAAATATGATTGATCAAATATGTGTTGAACTTAATGAAGAAGATATTCCAATAAATAGAAATACTATAATTAGTTTATTTCAAGAAGAAATTAATAAAAAATTGAATAAAAAATAATTTATGCTCCCAATATAATTATAGAAAGGGAGCATAAATTATGACTAAACAAGAAGCTTGGGATAAATTTAAAGAAACAGGCGAAATTAAATATTATATGATATATAAAAGAGGTTAGATTTAAATGTTAAAAAAAGTGGAAGGAATTATAGTTAGTAGTGTTAATTATGGAGAAACTAGTAAAATTATTAATATATTAACTAAAGATGGTATGATTGGTGCTATTGCTAAAGGTGCTAAAAATATTAAAAGTCCTCTACGAAGTTTTACAATAAATTTAACGTATGGTTCTTTTTATATTTATTATAATGATAATAAATTAAGTACTTTAAAAAGTGTAGATATAATAAATGAATTTAAAACAATAAAAAAAGATATAGTCTTAATTAGTTATATGTCTTTTTTACTTGATTTAACAACTCAAGTAATGAAACAAAATAATGATGAAGAAATATATAATTTATTAATAAATACTTTATATAAAATAAATGATGGATTAAATCCAATGGTTATGACTAATATTTTAGAACTTAAATATTTGGATTATTTAGGAGTTGGATTTAGTTTTAATAATTGTTGTAAATGTGGTAAAAGTTCTAATATAATTACTATAGATCCTGATGAAGGTGGATATATTTGTAAGAATTGTTATACTAATGAAATTATTTATGATAGTAAAACATTAAAGATGCTTAGAATGTATTATTTAGTTAATATAGATTCTATAAGTGAATTAAAAATAAAAGAAGATATAATTAAAAATATTAATTATTTTGTTAATACTTATTATGATAGATATACAGGATTGTATTTAAAGAGTAAGAAATTTTTAAATGAGTTAATATGATAAATCAGTAGAAATACTGATTTTTATATTGAATTATTTTTAAATATTTTATAGAATTAATATAGAAGGTAGGAAGATACTTATGAGTAAGAAAAAGAAATTATTTAGTGCGGTTGTACTAACTATAGGATTATTTATAGTTTTATTAGGAAGTATGATTAGCTCTAATAATTATAAAAATACAAATGTAAGTGATAATGAAAATAATGAAATAGCAGCTGGTACTGGTTGTATTAGTGTTATTAATAAAAATAGCGGCACTTACTCAATTACAGGAAGTGGCCTTGATATTATTAATTGTTGCACTAATAAAAAAGGATGCAAATATTATGTTTCTGTAAGTAATGGAAGTTATTTTGGATTAAATGGAAAATGTACTACAAATCAAGGAACAGATACACGTTCATCAACAATCTTTCCTAGTTCAGCAGGTTTAACATTTACTGTTTGTGGACCAACAACTGTAGCTAGCAGGTATATTTCTGCATATACAAATGGAAATGTAATTGTTAAATGTTCGGGAAGTGGTTGTGAAAGTTATACTTCTAATAAATGTAATGTTGGAAAGGGAAATTGTACGTTTACTGGAACACCAAATTCTGGATACAATGTAAGTAGTAGTAGCAGTTGTACAAATCCACAATCCACACTTAGTTATACTGTTAATTCTAAAAATACTAGTAATGTTTATTTTTATTCATGTGCAAAACAAACAGCTACTACTAAAGCAAAATCTGTTTATGCTAAGAATCGTAGCGGAAATGATAAGCTAAATGTTACATGCTATAGTTCTGCTGGAGCATGTGTAAATAGTTCGACATGTAATGTTTCAAAAGGACTATGCACTTTTACGGCAACTGCACAATCTAATTATAATGTAAGTCGAAATTCTGATTGTTCTTATAAACAAACTAAATTAGAAGATTCAGTTTCAATTGGATCTAGTGATATTAACTATTATGCTTGTCCAGTAAATAATCAAAGTGGAGGCACAACATCAACTTGTAAAATAAATTTAAACGTAAATAGTGGTGAAACATACTCCATTTTTGATGGTGGTGAATTTAAATTTTCAACTGGAAAATCAACAAGTTATGATTGTAAATCACAAAATTGTTATGCACAAATTACTTCATACTCCGATTCAAATAAATATAAAGGTTTAGCTGGAGATGGAGATTGTTCAACTGGTGTTAGAACAACAGGAACGAGAGTGGATTGTACAAATAATTCTGTTAGTGTAAAAGCATGCTATGATAGTCCAAAAAATAATCAATTAATAATAAGATCAATAAATGGTGGCGTAGCACGTATATCGAAGATTACGTCCGGTGAAGGTACAATAGAGCCAGGAGGACAAACAGCTGAATGTACACAGGAACCATGTGAATTTCTTGTTATTGCAGAAGAAAATTATGGATTTGGATATGGTTTAAATGGTTCGACCTGTACTAATAATTTACGAGAAGGAACTGTTACTGTATCAAAAAGTGATACTGTTATATATGTGTGCCCAAAAAATTCTGGTAGTTCATCAGGAGGAACATATACACCTATACCCGAACCGTCGGTAGAAGATAATAAAACAGTAACTAAAAAGCAATTTTTCTATGCAAATGGAACTCAATATCAAGGTAATTCAATAAAATGTGGAGATAAAGTATATGTAACAACATGTACTGCAGGAGATAATGCAATATGTAATGTAACATCAATAAATTCAACATCAGTAAGTACAACAACACAAATATATGAAAAAGATTTAGTAACAAACTTACAAGATACAGGATGTTATCAAAAAATCGAAAGATATATAACAGAAAAAACAAATTACTATTCAAATAGAGAATTAAGCAAAAATGCAACTGAAATAGGATGTGGATCAGTAATAACATTCAAACAAGAGATAAAAAATGCATGTGTAAATAAGTCATGTGAAGTAGAATATAATGGTAAAATAGTATATATAAATATAGATTATATAACAAGTGATAAACCTGCATGTCAAAATCAAAATACTAGTGGTGGAAATACAGGAGGAAGTACAAGCAGTGATACAAACACATGTGTAACTTCTAAAAGTTTAACAGGAGTAAAAGGAGAAGTAACAGTATCAATATGTAAAAAAGATGATACAGAAGATACAAAAAATAAGATAGTAACATGTGCAGAAGATTATACATATCAATATAGATTAACAAAAGATACATGTAAAGATAGTAATTCGGAAAATTGTTATAAAGAATATATATATACATGTAATTATATAAAAAGACCAGGAATAAATGCATCAGCAGGAACAATAAAATCAAATGGTAAAGGAACAATAACAGTAACAGGAATGCCATATGGAAATATTGGAATCTTAGGATATCATGTATCAAATGGAGAAGAACCAACAGTAAATTCAGGATGGAGTACATTTAATGCTATAAATAATACATTTAGTATTGAAAGATCAGCCGGAACATATTTCATATGGGCAATAAATAATAAACGTAGAATTAGTTATCCGGTCTTAGCAAAAGTATATGATTCCGATTTAAGTACAACATTATCATCATTTAGTTTAAAAGATGAAAACGGAAATAATATAAATGTAACTATGAATTCATTAGATAACACAGTTGGATATAATGAACCAGTTAAAGATTCAAATTATGCATTGCTAACAAATAATTTATTAGCAGATTCAATAGGTGGATTTGATAAATTAACAACATCATATGAATTATCAGTAACATCAAATAAAATAGCCATTTATGCAACCTTAACAAGTAATGATGCATCATATGTATCAGGATATGAACCAAGAACGATAGATTTAGAATACGGAAGAAATGTAGCTCTAATAAAAATAGTTAATAAAAATGGAAAAGAAAGATGTTATACATTTATAATAAATAGAGTAGATGATCGAAATAGTTCTAATTTACTTAAAAATATAAAATTAAGTAGAGGAAGTATTGATTTTGATCCATATACAACAAATTATGATGTAAAGATAAGTAGATTTACTAAAAAAGTAAGTATAAATGCTGAATTAGATAGTAGTACATCAACATTTATCTCAGGATATGAACCAAGAGAGGTAGAGATAACAGAAGATAGACAATCAGTAGTACTTAAAGTAATAAGTGAGGCAGGAAGTATCAGAAGTTATGTAATAACCTTTACAAGAAATGGTGAAGAAAAAGATAATGTAAATAGTACATATTTAAGTAGTTTAACAGTACCGGGAACAATGCTTGGATTTGATAAAGAAACATATGATTATACAATAACAGTGCCATATGAAACCGAAGATATTCCAGTATATGCCTTTGCTGAAGATGAAAATGCGACAGTAAATGTAGGAAATAATACCGGATTAAAAGTAGGAAATAATCTAATTCAAATAGAAGTAAAAAATAATAATAAAACAAGAATCTATAGTTTACATGTAATAAGAAAAGAAAGTGGATTAGATATATCAAATTCAGCAAGATTAGGAACACTTAGTATAAAGAATTATAATATAGAATTTAATCCAGATAAGTTAGATTATGAAGTAAAAATAAAAAGAGAAAAGACATTATTAATAAGTGCAACACCTGAATCAAATAGAGCAGATATCTATATGTATGGAAATAATGATTTAACCGGATTTAGTACAGTAAGAGTAAAAGTAATAGCTGAGAATGGATTAACAAATATATATTCAATAGATATTCAAAAAGATGCATATAATAAGAAAATTGAGATAATTGCAAGTGTAGCAGGAGTTAGTACTGTAATAATAGTTGGAGTTATAGTTTACCTTAAAAATAAACATAACAAGAGAAAAGAATATTTAGAAGGATGATAATTCATCCTTTTTAAGTATTAAATAAGGAGTATAAATTTATGAAACATATGTATATTCATATACCTTTTTGTAAGAAAATATGTTCTTATTGTGATTTTTGTAAAATGTTTTATAATCATAAATTTATTGATAAATATTTAGATGAATTAAATAATGAAATTACAAATTATTATAATGGAGAAGAAATGGAGACCATTTATATTGGAGGAGGAACTCCTTCTTCTTTAAGTTATGATGAATTAAATAAATTATTTAAGATATTAAGTGTAATTAAAGTATCTAGTAATTATGAATATAGTTTTGAATGTAATCCGGATGATATAACTGAAGAATTAATTGATATTCTTATTAAAAATAAAGTTAATAGAATAAGTATTGGGATTGAATCTTTTGATATAGATAATTTGGGATTTATGGAAAGAAATGTTAATTTTAAAGATATTCAAAATAAAATGAATATGATAAGAAGTAAAGGCATAGATAACATTAATTTAGATTTAATTTATGGTATTCCAGGGGAAAATATTAAGACTTTAGAAAAAGATCTTAAGCTTATGGTTAAATTAAAACCTAAACATATTAGTACTTATTCATTACAAATTGAAGAACATACTAAAATTTATAATGAAGGTATTAATCCGATTGATGAAGATCTTGATTCTAAAATGTATTTTACAATTATTAAATATTTAAAGAAAAAAGGATATAATCATTATGAAATTAGTAATTTTTCATTAAAGGGATATGAATCTAAACATAATTTAAGTTATTGGAATAATGAAGAATATTATGGATTCGGGTTAGGAGCATCTGGTTATATTGATGGTTTTAGGTATGATAATACACGTAATTTAAATAAATATTTAAGTGGTGATTATCATAATTATGAAAATTTACTTGGTAATGATGATAAAATGTATGATGAAGTAATGCTTGGATTAAGAAAAACTAAAGGTATTAATTTAAAAGATTTTGAGAATAAATATGGCGTTAAGTTTGAAGATAAATATGATATTAAAGATTTAGTTAAAAATAAAGAATTAATTATAAAAAAAGGATATTTATATGTTAATCCGAAATATTTATATATAATTAATGATATATTAGTAAAGATTTTGTAGGTGAATAATTATGTATGAAAATTATTATATAGGAAAAATAGTTTATATTAAAGATATTGTTTTTACAGATGGGAGTACAAATAAATTAGATCATGCCTATAAAAAAGGCAGACCTTGTTTACTTATCTATAGTGATGATGAGTATGATTATTTTTTAACTATTTCATCTGAAATAAAAACTAAAAGTTATACGTTTGAATACTATAAATTATGCCCTGATGATTTTATGTATTTATATGAATATACTGGTGTAGATGCCAAAAAAGATGCTAGTTATGCACATGGATATGTTAATATAAGAAATATTTATAAAAAAAGAGTAAGTGGTTTTGGTGTGAATGATTCAGGAAAAATAAAATTAGAAGCTTATAAAGCAATTATTGATAAGTTAAAGTATTTACATAATAATGAAAATATGAATGAAATAGTTAATGATGCAAGAGTAATTGGAAGATAAAATTAATGTCAAATAAAATTTCTTGTTATATCTTGCTAATAATAATAAAATTTGCTAGAATGAATATGTAAGGAAAACTTACATAAAATAAAAAAGGAACATTTAATTTGGATGTTAAGTGATTACCTTTTGTAAAGTTTCACAAAACCCCCTGTTTATGGTGGTTTTTATTTTAACACAATCATTTTAATAATAATGTAGAATAAAATAAAAATAATTATAAATAAATTAAATATTATAAAATATAATAATCTTTTATTCACAATCATCACCTCTTTCTATTGCTAGAGTAGAGGTAATCACCTAAACAATTAAATGTTCCTTAAGGAATAGAATATCAAATTATTAAATGTTAGGTCAAGTAAATGTTACGAAAATTCATATATTAATAATAATGTCATATAATGTATAAAAAATAGGTATTTGTTTTTCTAAAAATATATGATAAACTTATATATAGTAAAGAGGTAATTAAATGAAAATTAAAAGAATAATAATTGGGTGTTTGGTTAGTGTTTTTGGATTAATAAACGTTAATGCAGCATCTATAGAAATAACAGGAGTATCAACATTAAAAACTAATGAAAACGGAAAATATGAAATAAAATTAAAAGATGTTGGTAGTGATGAATTTAATCAAGTAGAATTCGAGGTTGTGTATGATTCTAATTTAATTAAGTTTGTTGGTAGTGAAGCAAATGATTATTCTACTACTCCAAATTATTCAGGAAATAAAGCTTTTATTGGTTCAGCAAATAATTATAAAGATGGAGTTATTGGATCATTTAATATAACTAATTTATCAGAAGAAAATGCAACTACTTCTTTTGTAATTAAAAATATTAAGTTTAAAAAAGGTGATGTTGAAGTTGGTACTGCTGCTGATTATTCAAAAACTTTAACATTAAGACAAGGGGTTACTACTACAACTACAAGACCTAAAAATACAAGTGCATCTGTAACTAGTATTTCATTTAAAAATTCGACTATGAAGCCAGCATTTAGTCAAGATATACATGAATATAAATTGTATACAAAAGATACAATTAGACAAGTTACATTATTTTATACTACTCTAGAAACAGGTGTTACTTTAAAAAGTGAGTGTACTGTTGGATGTACTGTATCTAGCCAATCAGATACTATAATTCAAACAGTTATTGGTAAAAATGAAGTAATATTTAAATTTACTAGTGAAGATGAAAAAAATACAGAAGAATATAAGTTTATTATATATCGTGGGGAAACTACTGATGGATCTAATAAATTAGCTGGATTAAATATAAAAGAATATAATATTAATGAAAAATTTGATGAAAATGTTTTAGATTATACTGCTTCTGTTCCATATGAAGTAGAGAATTTAGAAATAAATGCAACTGCTGCTGATGAAAATGCAAAGATTGAAATTAAAGGAAATAATAACTTAAAAGTAGGAGAAAATGTAATAACTATTACAGTTACACCTACAGATGAAGAAAATGAAATTAAAATATATAATATAACCGTTATTAGAGAAGAGTATGTAAGTGAAGAACCTGTAACAACTGCTTTTGTTCCAGGAGCAATTGATAAGAAAGATAATTCAAATATAATATTAATTATTTTAATAGTGTTAGTTTCATTAATAATTATTGGACTTGCGGGATATTTAATATTCTTTAATAAAAAGAAAAATAAAAAAGAAAAATTAGATAAAAATGTAGATCTAGTGGAAGATAAAACAGAAGAATTAGATGAATTACCTAAAGTTAAAGAGACAAGTATTATAGATAGTACTTTTGAAGAAAAAGAACCTACTTCAGTTGAAGATGCTTTAGATGATTTAATGAAAACTAAAGATATATTTGATGACAATAATAATGAATCACTTTAATAGAATATATTAAGGTGGTTTTTTTATGTTTATAGCGCATCGTGGTTTATATGATGATAATATTAAGGAAAATACTATTGAAGCTTTTGATAACGCTTTTAATAATGGTTATGAAGGTATTGAGTTCGATGTTAGATTAACTAAGGATAAGATTCCTGTAATATTACATGATTCTTTTTTATCAAGGGTATTTGGGGTTAAAGGATTACTTAAAAATTATACTTATCAAGAATTATTAGATAAAAAGATAGCTATTCCTAAGTTTGAAGATGTTATTAGTAGATATAATAATAAAGTTATGATTATTGAATTAAAAGAAAAAGTTGATATAACTAAATATATTAAAGATAATCGTAATAAATATTATATTTCTTCTTTTAATTATGACTATATATCTTATTTAAATAAAAGTAGTTATTATAAGTTAGGCGTTATTAATTATATATTAAATAGTGGTATAGATTATAGTAAAATTGATTTTATAATGATATTAGATAGTATTTATAATAAAAAATTATTTAAGTTAAAAGATATAGAAATTATTATTTATGGGGTTATTGGTAATATAAATAGTTATAATAAAGAATTAAAATATATTATTTAATTATTAATTATTTTACAGTTTATGAATAGAATATATTGTACATCACTAGAGTGGTGTTTAAATAGATTAGGGAGAGAAATAATTCTTTCCCTTTTTGTATTTTATTTTAAAATTATTTTTGATATAATTAATTATAGTTGGAGGCTAGAAGATGAAAGATGATAATGTAATTGTGTTAGGTACTTTAAAAAAAGAAAAATCTAGTAAACCATTTTTGGTATTATTTATATTTATTTTATTAATAGGTACTTGTTTAGCGTTTCCTTATATTAAAGCTTATTTAGGTGATGATTTTACTTTAAATGATTTATTAAATAGAAATAGTACGACTACTACAAAGCCAGTTATTACAACTACTAGTACGACAACAATAACTGAGGCTATTAATAATACTATTTTAACTTGTAAATATCGTAATTATAGTTATGAGTATACTTTTAATAATGATAATAAATTAATTAAAATATTTAATAGTTATTCTTTTAATAGTGAAGATAAAACTGTTTATGAAGAAACTTTAAATACTTATATAAGTAGAAGTAATAATATTAATAATTTAGGTGGAAGTAGTAAGGTTATTAATAATGATGAAAATAATACTTTTGTTTTTGAAAGTTTAATTGATAAAGAAATTGATTTAACTTCTATTGATGTTAATTATTTCTTACTTAGTTCTAATTATAATGATGTTTTAAATCAATTAAGTGGTAAGGGTTTTGATTGTAAATGAATGTTGAAATAAATGATTTTAGTGGTCCGTTAGATTTATTATTACACTTAATTAAAAGTAATAAAATGGACATATATGATATAAATATTGAGTTAATAACTAGAGAATATATTGATTATATAAATAATAATAAAGATTTAACTATTGATGCTTGTAGTGAATATTTAGTTATGGCATCGGAACTTATTCATTTGAAAAGTAAATTATTATTACATCATGAGGATGAAGATGATGAAGAATATGAAATTAATAATGAAGAGGAATTAAGAGATAGATTACTTGAATATCAAAAGATTAAAGATATGGCTAATGATTTTAGAGTATTGGAAGAAAGAAGAAGTTATGTTTATACTAAAATGCCTAGTAATTTAAATGAATTTAGAGAAGAGGCTAAGTTAAATACGGATATTACTTTAAATGATTTACTTAGTGCTTTTGAAGAATTTTTAAAAAGACAAAAAAGTAAGAAACCTAGTGTAACAACTGTTACTAAAAAGGAATTTAGTGTTGAAGAAAGAAATAATTCAATTAGGAAAATTATTAAAGATAGGGGTAAGATTAATTTTTTAGATTTATTTGATGATATTTCTAAACCTTATGTTATTATTACTTTTTTGAGTATTCTTGATTTATCGAAGAAAAGTGAAATAATTATTACACAGGATAAAAATTTTGGGGAAATATATTTAGAAGGAAGTAATTTATGAAAGAGTTAGGGATTTTGGAAGGTATTTTGTTTGTTGTAGGTGATGATGGCATTTCTCTTGAAACTTTATGTGATGTAATGGGAAAATCAGAAACTGAAGTTAAAAATTTACTTTCTACTTTAAAAAAGAATTATGATGAAGATGATAGAGGAATAAGAATTAGTTATTTGGGAGATGCCTTTAAATTAACTACTAAACCGGAACATAAGGAAATTTATGAAAAACTTGTAAAGAAACCGGAAAGTAATACTTTGTCTCCTGCTGCATTGGAAACGTTGGCAATTATTGCTTATAATGGGCCCATAACTAGAGTGGAAATAGATGAACTTAGAGGTGTTTCTACCGTGTTTGTGCTTAGAAAACTTCTTGCTAAAGATTTAATAAGAGTTTGTGGTAAGAGTACTTTACCTGGTAAGCCAAATTTATATGAAGTAACAAATAATTTTTTAGATTATTTTGGACTTGCTACTATTAATGATTTACCTAAATTAAAAGATAGTGAAAGTGAAGAACTGGATTTATATAATACTTTATATAAAGAAGATTAATTTTTGTAGCATTAATTAGTTATAATATGCTATAATTAATTTGTTCTTGCTTGTGTGGCGGAATTGGTAGACGCACAGCACTCAAAATGCTGCGGTTTTACGACCATGAGGGTTCGATTCCCTCCGCAAGCACCAGATTGATAGAAAGCTCGAACTTTTCGAGTAGTAATAAATGCTAGCTAGAAATAGTTAGTTTTTTTAATATAAATTTTATTATATAAAAAGATTAGTTGTATTTCAAACTAATTCAATCAACAAATTGACAATTTATTTGTTTGTTTCTTTCAATTTTATAAAAATTGTAACTGCTAGATATCCAATAATACTTCCAATAAAATTCATGATTATATCGTCAATATCAAAACTTCTACCAGCTATCGGTTGTAATATTTCAATTGACAAAGTAATTAAAATAGCAATAACAAATATATTCTTTTTATTTATGTTTTTGAAAACTAATGGCAACATAATTCCCATTGGAATAAACATCAACATATTACCTATTAGCATATCTCGTATCCAAGTACCTATCGAAAGTTCACCTTCAATTAAATATTTGTATAATGATGGAACAAAATTGAAACTTCCAGAAAACCAACCTAAATTATCCCCTGTAGAGTATCCATTTTTTACACAAAACCAAAAATGCGACCAAAGATTGCTTGGAACGAGTACAAGATTTATTAATCCAGTTAAATAACATACAAAAATAAATTTAACTATTTCATAAAAATAATTAACTGATAATTTGTTTTTCTTAATTTTAATAATTCTATAAATAACATATATTATTCCCACTATTATAGTAATAGGAACAACATTCAAAAATGTTTCTAACATATAATTGTTACCACCTTTCGAAATACAAATTACTATTTTTCTAACTAATTAATAAATTGCTATTTATCCTTCTTATTAAATGACATTAAACAAGCAATAATGGAAAATAATGTTCCGAATAATATCATAGCTAATCTTCCTATTCCATCAATTTCAGTAATAATTCCATAATCTAAAATTTCTATTCCTAAAATCATTAAAACAACTTTAAATACATTTTTTTCATATATACTTTCTCCTTTTTAAATTACTATTTATCTATTCCATCGGTGTAATTATATCACGATTTTAACAGATTTTTATTACTAAAAAACATCCAAAATTCATCCAACATTTCTAGTATATATCCAACATTTGGAAGCAAAATAGAACCTTGCAAACCCTTTAATTAAAAGGGATAAATCAAAAGTATGGTAGAGTTCTTCCGTATTTTAACTCAATTTTGCAAGTGCAAAATAACAAACGATAGCACTATAAAGTCTTTATTTATACATAATAAATTAAGGTGGTTCTATCAATTCCCTTATCCTGCTTAATAATATAGTAATAAAAATATGCTTAATTATTAGTGTATTTTATCATTAAATAGTTACTATTTCCATGGTTATTAAATAATTTATAATTTTATCAATTACATCATCTATATTTTTATCTAACCAATTATATTTTGGATTATTAAGGTTTATTTTATATAATCTTGAACTAGTAATTTTTTCAAATTGATTAATCAAATCTTTTACATTATTAACATTGATTGA
>CAKOKM010000003.1 GCA_934091015.1 uncultured Bacilli bacterium
TCCAATCAAAACCTGAAATAAGTCTAATAAATCAAATATATTTTTATAAACCTGCATTTAGTCTAAAAATTCGCGAAAAAACTTTTTCAGTTATTAACCAAAAAAGTTATTAAAATATATTTTTATCCGATGCGGAAAGCCAGGGCAAAGCCACGGGAATCGTCAGCACCGTTAAAGGAGTCACCACCACCGTTGTACACATACCAGAAAAAATTGTCAGAGTCAGAATTAGCCGCGCGAAGCCACCACGGATATGCTATTTCTCCAGTGTCATCTTTATACCATTTTATTGCACTAGCAAAATGTCCATCTGTTGTTACATTTCTTGCTTTATAATAATCTAACTGTCTTGTGTTATTATAAGCTGGGTCATATGTTTTCAATCTATTATTACTAGTAACATCTTCCCATACTTCATGTGTACTTAATAAATATATTTTATCGGTTGATGTAAAATTACTTGTATCTTCACTACCATGTCCTGATATTACTTTTGTATCTATTATTACACTTTGTAAATCACTTGGTAATTTGTTAAAGAAATCGCCATTAGCATACGTTCTCATCGCTGTTGCTGGCCAACCATCTTTATTCCATCCCCAATCATATTGTACTCCATTATACGTTCCAGATGGATTCATATTTCTTAATTCTACGACATCAACAAACTCAACTACAAATCCGCAGGCTGTCTCTGAAAAATCACTACCACCACATTCAGTAGGTGTTGTGTTATTTGCTACTCTTACAGTATAACTTTTTCCACCTATTTCTACTTCTTTTTCTGATCCTACTCTATATTTTGATGCATTTCCTGATTTTACATTATTTGCTATTTCTTCCCATGCATCTGTTCCAAATGTATTTGTTTCTGGTGAAGTTATTACTATCTTTCCATTAAAGGTTGCTCCTTTATTATAATTTTGATTTTCTCCTGTATCTCTAAACATCATTCTTAAATTTAAAGTTAATACTTGTTCTTCTGTACTTGATTTGAATTCTCCATATGCTAGTTCTTGAGTTGAAGCGTTTCCACTCCAATCATCAATATAACCTAATACATATCCTGTTTGGCTTTCTGGATAACCATATGATACAAGCGTATCATTTACCAAACCAAATCCTTTTAAAGTACAACTTATATTCTCATTTGTGTCCATTCTTTTAATATAATACTCTAATTCTCCTCTATCATTTTGAAACGTATTTTGATACTCAATACTTACTGTATATGGCATGTTTATGCCTTCTCCTATTGTTGTGTTTACTCCTGTTAAGGTAAATGTTTTATCAATTAGTATATCATTACTTGGTTTGATATTTGTTGATAGTAATAATGAACTATTTCCATCTTGATAATCTATAGTCATTTTACCACCTACTGCTACTATACTTGATCCTGACCTTACATTATTTACTGATGTAAAGTATGCATAACTGATACCTATAAACATTAGTACCAGTGCAGCAACTGTTACCACAATTATTATTTGTTCTTTTTGCTTTACACTTAATTTACTTTCCATAAAAAATAATCACTCCATATTCTAGAATGATTATATAAAATTACCCCCGTGTCAATTTACATTTTTACTTTACACCTATATATATTTGAATGTTCGCTTGACGGATAAATTATTTTTTTAATATTTCAATATTCTTTTCAAAATTATCACTCATGCAGACATATGACCCGGATACCACCATATCAGTGTTTACCAATCTAACAGTTTCGTCATTTATTCCCCCATCAACTGAGATAATAATATTTTTATTTAATCTTCTTAACTCATCTATTTTATCTATTGCCATAGGCATAAATTTTTGTCCACCCTTACCAGGTTCAACACTCATTATAAGTACAAGTTCTATCTTATCTAAATATGGTAATAATTCTTTAACACTCGTATTCGGTTTAATACTTATTCCACATCTAATTCCATAACTATGAATCATATTAATTATTTCATTAACTTTATCAGTTGCTTCTAAATGAAAAGTAATAAATTCTGGCATTAAATCAGCATACTCTACAATATATTTTTCTAAATCACAACACATTAAATGGACATCTAATGGTTTGACGTTTTCTCTTAAAAATAAAGAAATGTCTTTAATATCATAATTTTTATTTTCAACAAACTTTCCATCCATTATATCAACATGAATATAATCAGCACTTGTATAATTTATTGCTTCAATTGTTTTCTTTTCATCATTATATTTATTTTTTATAAATGATACGCTTACTTTCAACCTCATCCACCATCTTTACATAATTATCATATCTTGATTTTAAAATAATTCCTTGATTAACTTTTTCTTTAACAACACATTTATTTTCTTTTAAATGATTACAATCACTAAAATAACAATCATTACCAAATTCAATAAAAGCATTTTTTACATCTTCTTTAGTTAAATCAGTTAAATCCAAACTACTAAATCCTGGAGTATCTGAAATATAAGAATTTTTATACTTAAATGTTTCAGTATGTCTAGTAGTATGTTTCCCTCTTCCTAAAGCTTTACTTATTTCATTTGTTTCTAAATCTAATTCAGGATTTATTCTATTTAATAATGTCGATTTACCAGCACCACTTTGGCCAGTAAGTACAACCAATTTTCCATCAATAAGTTTATCTAATTTATCAACCTCTGTATTTTTAATTGCATTAATTCCAATTTTATTATAATAATCATATATTTTTTCAAACTCTTTATATTCTTTTTCATTTAATAAATCAGTCTTACTAAAACATATTATTGGCTTAATATTATTAAATATTACCAAACATAATAACTTATCTAAAAGTAATAAACTTAAATCAGGCTCTTTAACACTTGTAACAATTATCGTAACATCTACATTAGCGATCATTGGTCTTTTTAAACTATTTTTTCTCTCTAATATCTCTAATATATAATTGTTATCAGTATCAATTATAACTCTATCACCAACTAGAGGAGTTTTATTTTGAATATAAAACTTTCCTCTTGGCTTACAATCATATAATTTATCATCTACTTTTACAGTACATAAATTACTTATTATTCTAACTATTTTTCCTTCTTGCTTATTATTCATTATCTATACTTGTTTCCTCTTCTGCAATAGTTATAGTAATACTCATACCACTAACTACTTTACTTCCTGCTTGTTTACTTTGTTTAATTATTGCACCCGGTTCATAACTATTATCTTGTACATATTCCTCTTTAATTTTTATATTATATTTTTCTCCCCAAGCTTGAATATCAGCTAAAGTATAACCAGTTGTAAAATCAGGATATATACCTTCTAATTTAGGAATATGAAGAGTTATTGTATCGCCAGGTTTAACTTTAGTTCCAACCTCTGGATCTTGTTTAATAATTTTATTTTCTTCATACTTTGAAGGATCATCAACTATATCTTCTTCAATTATTACAAACAAATTATGCATCTTTTCTAGTATTGCTTTAACTCCATAAACTTCTTGTCCAACATAATTTTCTATTTCAAATGTACTACTTCCTTGTGAAATATATAATGTAATTTCCGATCCCTTTTTAACAGTTCTTCCACTAGATGGATCAGTCTTAACTACATCTCCTTCTTTAACATCATCACTTTGAGCATATTTATTTTCCGCAGCAACCTTTAACCCCATATTGTTAAATATTTCTATTGCTTCATCTACTGTTTTACCAGCAACATTTGGAACTTGCATCTCATTTCCACTAGGAAGTAAAACTAAGAAACCAACTACTGTAGCCGCAATTACTGCAAGACCTGCAAATATAGCACCTAGAATTACTAAAATTTTATTTTCTTTTTTAGTTACTATGTCTTTTTCATCAATTTTTTTAACTTTAACTTCTGATGCTTTTTCTTTCTCTTTATCTTTACTTTCTTCTATTTTGCTAAATTCCATTGTTTTCTCAATTGCTTTTTCACGTCTTTCGGTAGTTGCTTCATCAAACTCTGGATATTTATAAACATATTTAGGCTCATTAGCTCTTAATGGAGATGTACAAGTCTTTAAATCTTCATGCATACTTCTTGCATCTGGATATCTATTTTTTGGATTCTTAGCACAAGCCTTTAATATAACGTTTTCAACTGCTTGTGGTAAATCTGGACACTCTTCTCTAATTGAAGGAAGAGGTTCTTTTAAATGCTTAAGAGCAATCTCTACCGCATTATCTCCTCTAAAAGGTAACTTTCCACTTAATAATTCATACATTAAAATACCCATTGAATAAATATCGCTTTGAACAGTAGAACCTTTTCCACTTGCTTGTTCAGGTGGTAAATAATGTACACTACCCATAACTGAATTAGTCTGAGTTAACTGGGTACTATTTAAAGCCATCGCAATTCCAAAGTCAGTTATTTTAACAATTCCACTATCAAGTATCATAATATTTTGTGGTTTAATATCTCTATGAATTATATAAGAATCATGGGCACAAGCAATCCCATCTGTTACTTGAAGCATTATATCAATTACTTCATTTAATGTTAATTTTCCACGTTTCTTAATTAATTGTTTTAAATGTTTACCTTCAATATACTCCATTACAATATAATAAACACCATTATCTTCACCGACATCATATACTTCAACTATATTTGGATGAGATAAACTACTTGCAGATAAAGCTTCTCTTTGAAAACGTCTAACAAATTTTTCATCATTTGCTAAATCTCCTCTCAAAACTTTAACGGCTACATTTCTCTCTAAAATAGTATCATAAGCTAAATAAACATTAGCCATTCCACCTTCACCTATTGTTTTAACAATTTGATAACGGTCATTTATTTTTTGTCCCTTAGTTATCACTAATATCACTATCCTTTACTAGATAAGCAATTGAAATGTTATCTGTTCCCCCTCTTGCATTACACTTCCTAATTAACTTAATTAATTTATCTTCATATTTTAATTCATCATCATTTAATACTTTTTCAACTTGATCCATTGTAAGCATATTTGTTAAACCATCACTAACTAATAGTATAGCATCCACATTAGGATCTACATCAAATATATCTAATTCTTGTTTTTCACTAGCACCAAGTGCCTTCATTAATACATTTTTCTTAGGATGATTTATTGCTTCTTCTGGAGTTAACTCCCCTGTTTCAACTAAGAAATTTACTAATGTATGTTCCTTAGTTATTTTGTGAAGTACTTTATTTTTTAAAACATATCCACTCGAATCTCCAATATTTACAAATATAAGAAACTCTTTTGTAAGTAGAGCCATCACAACAGTTGTACCAAGTCCCATTGACTCAGGATGTTCCTCACCATATTTTAAAATACTCGCATTAACTTCATCAACGTTTTCTTTAAGCCATTTAACGGCATCCATTTTAGATCCTATTGTTGATAAATTACTAAATCTAGTTCCTATCTGGGTAACAACCATGCTTGATGCAATCTCTCCTGCTCGGTGTCCACCCATTCCATCAGCAACTATCATTAAATGTTCGCCACTTGCGTTTTTAACAATTGTTACTGAATCTTCATTATGACTTCTAACTCTACCTGTATCTGTTAAATAAAATGATTTCACTCCTTATTCACCTCTTTTGCTCTAAGCTGTCCACATGCTGCATCAATACCCTTACCAAATTCTTTCCTTATTGTAACATTTATATTATTTTTCTTTAATACATCATAAAACTTCATTATATCTTCTTTATTAGTTCTTTTATATTCTATGTGACTAGTCTCATTATATGGAATTAAATTAACATAAACATTCATATTCTTAAGTAAATTAGCAAGTTCCTTCGCGTTCTCTTCTCTATCATTTACCCCTTTAAGCATAACATATTCAATAGTAACTCGTCTATTAGTTTTAGCAATATATTCTTTTAAGGTACTTATTAAATCTTTTAAAGGATAAGCTTTATTTATAGGCATTATCTTACTTCTTAACTCATCATTACTAGCATGCAAACTAATTGCCAAATTAACCTGTAGATTCAAATTACTAAATTCCTTAATCTTAGGAATTAATCCACAAGTAGAAACAGTTATATGTCTAGCTCCTATTTGTAATCCTTTAGGATGATTAATAATTTTAATAAACTCTATAATGTTATTATAATTATCAAATGGCTCTCCAATTCCCATTATAACGACACTATCAATTTTACGATTAATATCTTTTTCTATAAGTAAAATTTGTTCAACTATCTCATAAGTATTTAAATTTCTTACTTTTTTAAGTCTTCCACTTTCACAAAATGTACATCCCATATTACATCCAACTTGACTAGATACACATACAGAATAACCATAATCATGTTTCATAAGAACAGCTTCTATAAAATTACCATCTATTAAACGAAATAAATATTTATTAGTTAAATCACTTTCTTGTTTTCTTAAAATATCTATATAATCAAATGAAAAATTATTATTAAGTTTATTTATTGTATCTTTACTTAAGTTAGACATATCATTAAAACTAGTTATTTTCTTAACATATAACCAATCCCATATTTGACTACATCTAAATTTTTTTTCGCCTAAACTTAATAATTTTTCTTCTAATTTTTCATAACTTAAATCATAAATATTTACCATAATAATCACAAATTAATTATAGCAAAGCTCCCATATTTTGTCATTATTTTACATTAATTTACCAGTAAACTAAATGTATAATTAAAAGATATGCTATCTTTAAAACATATCTTTAACATTTTTAGGTACTTTATCTTCTTTTATAGTATCAATTATTTTATCTTCTAAATCTTTACTTACATCTTTTCCTGTCATTAAACTTAATTTATTTATAACTGTTCTTAAAGTTTTTTCATCTTTTAATCCATTCTCATTAACCATTTTAGCTAAATCTATAATTGTGTCTTTATCTACATTAGTTCTCTTTTTAACTTTATCAAAATCAAAGTTATCCATATTTTATCACCAATATATCCTATGCAAAGAAGAAAAAAATAGGTACATTTACCTATTCATAACTAAAGTATATAATTTATACGCTAGAAAATATCCTATAAACATTGTAACAAACGCTATAATTATTGCTATAATTGTTCTTTTTTTATCACTTGTTTGCATCTATATATTCCTTAACATAATTAACTATTTCTTCTAATTTAATATCTTTTGATTCACTTTCACATCTAGGTTTAAATTCAACTAATCCTTCATTAATTTTCTTTCCAACTGTTATTCTAATTGGAATACCTATTAAATCTAAATCATTAAATTTAACTCCTGCTCTTTCATCACGATCATCTAAAAGTGCATCAATTCCTAAGTTATTAAATTCTTCATATAACTTATTAGCAGTTAGACTAGCAACATCATCTTTCGGATTCATAAGGGCTATAGCAACTTTAAATGGAGCAACTGCAAGTGGAAACTTTATTCCCTTTTCATCATTGTTTTGTTCAACAACAGCCGCAAGTATTCTTTCAGCTCCAATACCATAACATCCCATAACTACTGGATTACTCTTGTTATTTTCATCTAAATAAGTTAATCCTAACTTTTCAGAATATTTAGTACCTAATTTAAAGGTATTTCCAACTTCAATTCCTTTTTTAAAATAAAGTTTTCCATCACAACAAGGACAATTATCTCCTTCTAAAACTTCTTTAATATCAGCACAAATATCATATTTAAAATCATCCACATTCGCATTAATATAATGATATCCACTCTTATTTGCCCCAACAACAAAGTTTTTCATTGATTTAACTTCATCATCAATAACAATTTTAGCACCACTTAAATTAATTGGTCCTGTAAAACCTGGTACAGCATTAGATTTACCAATAAATTCATCATCTGCAAAATTAATTTCACTAACACCAAATAACTTACATACCTTATTCTCATTAAGGTTTCTATCTCCTCTTAAGAAAAGAACTACTAATTCACCATCAATGTTCATCATCATTGCTTTAACTGTTTTTTCTTTAAGTATATTTAAATAATTACTAACTTCTTCAATAGTTTCCATATGAGGAGTTTCGACTAATTCTAATTTTCTTATTTCTTCATTACTATCACTTATAACTGTTTTAGCTATTTCCATATTAGAAGCATAATTACACTTATCACATAGTACAAGTACATCTTCACCAACATCAGTTACTGCTTGAAATTCTTCAGATAAAGTTCCACCCATAACTCCTGTATCTGCTCTAACTATAGCATAATTAAGTTTAACTCTATCAAATATCTTTTTATATGCATCATACATTTTATGATAAGAAACATCTAATCCATCTTCATCTCTATCAAATGAATAAGCATCCTTCATAAAGAATTCTCTTACTCTAATTAAACCAAATCTTGGTCTTGCTTCATCACGATATTTAGGTGAATCTTGATAAATAGTAAATGGTAAATTCTTATAACTTTTAACCATACTTTTAGCAGCTATTGTAAATAATTCTTCATGAGTAGGTCCTAATACATAAGGTTTATCATATCTATCTTTTAAATGAAACATAGATGCTCCCATAGCTTGATTTCTACCACAAGTATCATATATTTCTTCAGGTATTAAACTTGGCATTAATAATTCTTGAGCACCAGTTCTATCCATTTCTTCTTTAATAATTTTTTTAATATTATCTAAAGCCTTTAATCCAAGAGGTAAATACATATAAATTCCACTAGATACTTTCTTAATCATCCCTGCTCTAACAAGTAAATTACCACTAGTAGAATCTTCATCTTTTGCATTTTCTCTTAATGTATAAAAATAACTATTTTTTAATTTCATAATTACCCACAACCTTTTAAAGTATTTTACCAAATAAATAATAAAAAGAAAACTAACTAATAATAATATTTTAAATATTTTAATTATTCTAACTTTAATTATAGTATAAGTTATGCTATTATTAATGTATGAATAAGATAGTATTTAAAATAGTTAAAAATGAAATTATAGTTAGTTTATTAAATAAAGATATTAAAGAAAATTTAAACAACACTAATGTAATTAATACCAAAGAAACTTATTTTAGTGTTAATTATATAAATGAAAATGTTGAATTAGTTTCTTCCTTTTTAAATGTAATAATAATTAAAAACAATATTCATAAATTTTTTGTTAATAATGAAGAAGCAACTTTAATTACTTTAAAAATAATAAAAAATATTAATAAAATAGATGAAGTATATTTAAACTATGATAATACTTTAAAATATGATGAATTTATCGAACTATTAAATAATAACTATCTAAAAGTAATAAATTTATTTGATATTCCTAACTATTTATTAGAAATGATAGATGTTAATAAAAATCTAAAAGTTACTATAAGAAACGAAATATTATTTACCAGCAACTTTATGGAAACAAATAATATTAACACTTATTCTGATATATTTTATAAAAAAGAAATTTCTATAAATGAATTTAAAGATAGAGATTATTTAGATTTTGATTCTTTTATTCAAATTAATAAATATTTAAAAATTATTAATTTTAATTATTTTTCTAAAAGACAATTTGATTATATCTTTAATACACTAATTAAATTAAACTTAAAAAATATTAAAATTAATTTTAATGAAGGAAATATAAATATTCAAAATGTAGTTGAATATATCAATAAAGTAAAAAAAGAAAAAGAGGATTTTATTTTAACTAACAATATTAATTTTAAAATAAACTATTCTAAAGAATTTAAGAAAAATAATATGTTTAAACAAATTAACTTAAACTTTATTAAAATATCTCTCTTATTTGTTATTTTATCTGTAACTCTAATGATGTCAGTTAATTTATATAGAAATTATAGTGATACTAAAAAATATGATGATATTGAAAATGACTTACAAAAAATAAAATTAGATTTAGATATTCCTGAAAATAATGATCAAGATAAAGATATTATAGTTATTGAACCAAACGATGATGATAAAGAAAGAGTTACTTTAACAACAACTACCACAACTACTACAACCATTTATGATGTTAAATATGAAAAAGTATTTGAAAAATTAAAAGAAATTAATAATGATACAGTCGGTTGGCTAACTGTTAATAACACTAAAATTGATTATCCTGTTGTTCAAGCAACTGATAATGATTATTACCTATATCGTGATTATTATAAAAATAAAAATAGACATGGTTGGATTTATATGGACTATCGAAACAACATTGAAGATTTATCTGACAACACTATTATATTTGGTCATAATTTAGCTAATCAAAAAATGTTTGGCACATTAAGATATGTAACTAACCCATCATGGTATAAAAAAAGTAGTAATCAAATTATCACATTTAATACTACTAAAGCTAACATGAAATGGCAAATTATTTCTATTTACAAAATTCCTGTAACCAATGATTATCTTGTAGCAAACTTTGCTTCATCTGAAGATAAACTAAATTTCTTAGATATGATTACTCAGAGAAGTATATATAATTTTAATGCAACATATGATGAAAACACCAAGATAATAACTTTATCTACATGTTCAAATGGAAGTAAAGATCGTTTAGTTGTTCATGCAAAACTAATATAAAAGATCCATTTATTTAAAATAAGGATCTTTTATTTTTTGTTTAATTCATTTAACATTTTTCTAAGGTGTTTTATTTCTTCTATTGTAAAAATTCCATCTACTAAATCTACATTTTTATTTTTATTTTTTTCTTTTTGTAATTCTTCAATTGTTTTAGGCATTTCGGGCTCATCATACATATTTTCTGTATTTTTATCTATTAGTTTTGGAAGTTCTATTTCTTCTTCCTCTGATTTAACTTTTTCTACTGGTGGTTCTTCATTTATTGGAACTTGTTTATTTCCTATAATTACATAATATATTTTAGTTACACATATTATTAAAAACCATATAAGAAATACAAACACACTCATTTCAAATAAAACTAATAAATTACCATTTGCATATATACTAATTTTATTGTTTAAATCTATATCAGACCTACTTATTACATCAAGTATTAAAAAGAATAAAAATAACTCTATAAAAAAACTTACAATATTTATATTTTTAATAAATTTATTTTTTTTCTTTATAAATAATCCAACTATCATAAATACAAGCATCACAAACATGAGAACAGTATATTGTAGTAATGATGGAAAATTTATTAACATAACTATACTTTTATTTAACACATTTATGAAGTTTAAAAACTCTTTATAATACATTAAAAATAATAAAAATATAATTAACAAACTTATTATTTTATATATTCTTTTAACTTTATCATTCTTTTTAGATATAAAAAACACATCAATTAATATAATTACAATTCCAATTAATAAAATCAAAAAAAGAGATGAAGAAAAAATTAAATCAAATATAGTTTTAATCTTTTCAAACAAAGATAGTTCTACCATCTTATATCATCTCTTTTCCCTTTTTATTCATTAACAAGTTCACAAATATAAATTGTTTGTGTACTCTTATCATTTTTAGTACATGTAATTAATGATATTGTACTAACTTCTTGATTAACTCTTAATGCAACCGTTCCATTTTTAGGAACAGTATATATATTTTTTATTTTATAATGATAATTTGTACCATTATACTCTAAATAAATATCATCTTCTAATTCCAATTTATATAAGTTTTTAAAGTAACTTATAGAACTAGATCCAGAATGTGATGCTAAAATTAAATTATTTGCATTTCCCCTAACCGGAAAAGTTGAGGCAGGATGAACATATATGTTTTTACTTACATCATTTAATTTAGAATTAATTCCATAAAATCCTCTATTCAGTTCAATTTTTGGAATTCTTAAATATCCAATGTAATTATCTTTTATAACAGGTTTAGTCGTTGTAGCTATATTATTATTTTCATTACCTTGATTTTCCTTTTGATCATTTTGTGGTTTATCATCATTCTCTGAAATATCACCACTATTAATTTGATCATCATCTATTTCATCAGGTAAATCATCTACAACTACATTTTGTTCATAATATTTCTTATTCATATCATCAAAAACTTCATGTTTAAGTGATAGATAATAATCACTACCAAGAACTATAATTCCAATTAAGGAAATAACTATTCCAATTATAATCTTAACATTTTTTTCCATTCTTAATTAATATTATTACTCCACCAACTAAGATTAATGAACCAATAACATAAGTTAAAGTACTTGATAATCCAGTTTTAGGAACATCTGGAATAATTATTTCAACAGGTTCATTGTATAAAATTATTCCGTTTGCTGATATATACTCATTATTAGAATTTTTAATATATAAGTTGCCATCAGCATCTACTTTAAATTCGATTGGAGTTGTATTTAACTTATAACCACTTGGAGCAGCTGTTTCAGTTAAAACATATACTCCTTCTTCTAAACTAATATATTTAGATTCATTTCCAGTTACATAAGAAGTAACAACTTCTCCCTTTTCATTCTTAATATTTAATGTAGCACCACTAACATATTTATTAGTTTTACTATCTAATTTACTAATATTGATTGTTGGTCTAACTTCATTAACTATTTTAATTACATCAACTTTAGTAAATTCTCCATTAGTATTTTTTTGGTAAATAACACCATTTTCATCAAGTTTAAATTCAATTGTTTCTTTACTTAAAATATAACCTTTTGGTGCAATAGTTTCAGTTAATTTATATACACCTGGTTTTAAAGTAACTTTATGAGATTCACTTGTACTAACCCAAGTTAAATTAGTATTATAATCACCTTTTAAGTTTAATGTAGCACCAGGTATTTCTTTTCCACCTGTAATATCAGTTTTACTAATTTTTACTACGTATTCTTTAGGTTTATCTTCTGGAACATTAATAGATAATGAAACAGCAGCACCTTTATTTAAATTGTTAGTAAATACTTTTCCATAAACTATTTTTTGCCAAGAATCACTAAAGAAGTAATTATAAACACTTTTAATTGTTCTTGTTGCAGTAGCTTCAACAATAAATGTAGTAGTTTTACCTTTTTCTAAACTAGAAACAGGAACTTTAACTTTAAATGTAATAACACCATCTTTAGTAGTTTTATTAATTATTTCAGCATTTTTAGGAGCATTTTTTAAAGTTAAATTAACTTTATCTCCTGCATATAAAACTTTAATATCTTTAGAAATATAATAATTTCCTGATAAATTAAATGATAAATCAGTAACATCAATACTTAAACTAATACTTTTATCTTGTTTATAATTTTTAGCATTATTAACTAAATTGTAAATAATTCTGCTATAAGTATCTGTATTAATTTTCTCAAGAATACTTACTTTAACATTTTGTGGAATATTTGCATTATTATTATTTAATAAGTCTTCATACCACCAAATAGCAATTTGCATTGCATAATAATCTTTATATTTATCTCCAGTGTTTGGTTTGTTTTCTAATATATAGATAAATCCGTCATCGATTTGACTATATAATTTCATAGTATATCCACCTTGATATACTAAAGTCTCATTTTGACAGTAAACTAAAATGCCACCATCAATTTCTTTATAATGCACTTTAGGTGCACCTTCAATGTAATCTGTTAAAATAACAGGACCTTTAGTTTTAAATGTTTTTGGAGCAGTTTCTGCTAAAACATTCGTATATAATCCAAATAAAGATAATATACCAACTAAAATTGTAATCATAAATGATTTAATATTTTTCATTTCAAAACCCTCTTTCCTTGAATACGATTAATATTATAGCATACATTTAAAAAAAATGCAAACAAAATTTCACTTTAATTGTAAAACGACTGTTTTGTCTAAAATAAACCTAAATTAAAGAAATTATTAGCTACCACTACTCCAATACCAAGAACAATAATTATAAATACAAATATTAATACCTTAACTAAAACATTATTAGATTTGATATCATTTTCTATATCTTTGAAATCTTCAAAATCTTTATTAGATATTTTTAAATTTCCAGTATAAAAGTCATTGTCTTCCTGTACTAGTTCATCTTTTTCATATGATTTAGTCTCTGATAATCCTAATAAATCAGCATCTTTTTTACTATTTTGTATTTCTATTTGAGCAATAGTATGAATTAAATCTTTTAATTCTTTTTCTTCAGCTGTTTCTTCTTTTTCAGTGTATTTGTTTTTAACCTCATCTACTAAATTTCTTGCATCAACTGATCTATTTAACTTACTTCTATCATAATCATAAGATACTTCACTTTTAGCTTTATCTAAAATAGAATTTAAATCATATTCTTTTGTTATTTCCTTATTATCTTCTTCAATTTCCGGTTCTTCTAATTCTATGGATTTCCTTTTTGGAATATTCTCTCTATATTTTTTATCTAAAATTTCTCTTATTTGATCAACATCTATTTTTTTAACATCACTTTTTAATACTTCTTGATTCGAATTAACATCAAATTTATCATAACTCTGATTTTCATATGAATTATACAAATCTTTATTAAGTTCTGTTCTACTTGGAATTTTATCAAAATTTTCCATCAATAATCCACACACCTTTGCTATAAAAATAATAACATACTTTAAAACATTTTACTATTACTTGATTTTAAATGTTTTAATTTTTATAATATTAATATGGAGGAAATATGGAAAAAGTAAAATTAAACCAAGATATGTGTATTGGATGTGGTGCTTGCACAGGAATCGCTCCTAAAAACTTTGATTTCGGCGAAACACATGCCAATTTAATAAGCGATGAAGTTACACCAGAAGCTAAAGAAGCAGCAGATTGTTGCCCAGTTGGTGCTATTACTATTGAAGAAGAAAATTAGTGATTTTCTTCTTTTTTTATATTAAAAAAGAAATACTAGTTATTATTTTTTAACTTTAGTATCTCTTCTTTAGTTAAACCAGTTATATCAGATATTTCTTCAATAGATTTATTCTTAATCAACATTTTAGTAGCAATTTCAATAGAATTTTCTTTTTTGCCTTGTGATAACCCTTCGGATCTTCCACTATTATAGGAATCGTTAAGTTCTGATTCTCTTATATAATCATCTAATTCCTTTTTATCATAATATAATAAATTATTAATATTATTTGAATATTCTTCCATAAAATCAGCCACCTTTTTTAAGAATAAGTTATTTCCTGCTAAATACTTATTTAAAATTTTGCTTTCACTACTTAACATTCTTAAAAATCTTATTCCCTCTTCACTTACATTATATTCATTATTCCAAGCTTTATCAAGTTCAAAGTGAAAAATCGTGAATGTATTTAGATATTCTTTTAAATTATCTTTATTCATTACTTTTATTACATTTTTTACTTTATCCATATCTTTAAATGAATATAAATCAAAATTAACTTGTATTACTGTTATTTCTTTATATTTTTCACCTATATATTGATTACTTAATATTATTTTATAAATATATAATAAATTCTTATACATTAAATATTTACTTTTTGAAGTATTTAGTTCAATGTTTAAAAATGTATTATCATTTAATTTATATACTAAATCAGTAACCATCAATTTATCATCTTTATAAAATGTAGTTATTTCATTATTAATCAAATTATAATTATTACATTCCATATTTAATTTACACAAATTAATTATAAAATCTACTAACTCTTTACCATATAAATTGGCAAATGACTTAAATGCTCGATCATATATTAAAGGTATAATATTATCAGATTTAACTATTGGATATTTAAGCATCTTTTTCCTTTCAAAAATTCTGTTTCAAAAAACTAGGATGATTTCCTAGTCTTCACTTTCTTCTATAAAATTTATACTTTTATGTGGTTCATTAAAAAGTAAATCATTATAATCTTGTTGTCTTAAAGCTTCATAAACAACAATCGCCACTGTGTTTGACAAATTAAGTGCTCTTACTTTATCAGTCATTGGTAATCTTGCACATCTATCTAAATGTGGTTTTAATAATTTAGGAGGTATTCCCGTAGATTCTTTACCAAAAAAGAAATAATAATTTTTACTTTTATCACTATAATCAAATGAAGTATGTGGCTTATGACCATATCTTGTAAAATAATAAAATTCTCCTTCGTTTTTACTATAAAAATCATCTATATTTTCATATACAAAATAATTACAATCTTTAATATAGTTAACACCACTTCTTTTAATATAACTATCATCTAAACTAAAACCTAAAGGCTTAATTAAATGTAAAGTTGTATTAGTAGCAACACATGTTCTCATTATATTTCCTGTATTACCAGGAATTTCTGGTTCAAATAAAACTACATTAATCATTTGTTAACCTCCCACTTATCCATTAATTGAACAAATTTATCCCCTGTTAAGATTTGATTTGTACTATCAATATAATCCACAGGTTTTCCATTTTTATAATATATAATTGCTGGTAATACGATCTCATTATCAGTAATTATACTAAGCTTATCATTTAAATCATTAATTATCTTTTTATCATTAATATTATCAGTACAATTAATATAAATAAATTTATCACTCAACTTATTATTTTTTAATGTTTTATATACATACTTTTCTAAATTATATATATTTTTATTTCCAATATAAGTTAAATATAAATAACCATTATCTTTAATTTCATTCACACCATTTTCAATATTTTTATATTCATAATTATTAACTTTATTTAATATATAACTTTTATTTTCCTTACTATTATCAACTTTTTTATAAATAAATCCAATTGAAATCATTATAAAAACACCTACAATAATTATTAACAAAAGCAAAATATAATTTTTTTTCATTCAATTTACTCCTTACACACCTATCATAACATAAATATATAAGTAAAATAAATTTAAACTTTAATAGTTTCGCATCTTTCTGATTCATTCCCTGCATTATCTATTGCATATGCACAAAAAGTTCGTCCACTCTCTTCTTCCAAATATAATACATTTTTTAAAATTCGATCATTACCATCTTTTCTTAAAGCACCTGTTCCACTTCCATAAGGTTTAAGCCAAGTTTGATATTTAAATATTCCTGTTCCAGTATCATCCCCATTAATATATACTCTAATATTCCATCCTTTTAAATCACCATACTTTGGATCATAATATCCTAAATTCGTTACACTAAATGAAGTTATAATAGGCGGAATATCATCATACCAAATTGGATTAATATTAATATTACTATTAACAATCCAAGTATTTTTTTTAAAAGATTTTATACTATAACCTTCTCTATCATAAACAACCACTTTTAATTTAGTACCATATTCTACTTCTTCATTAAAATAATCTATGACATGATCTGCCACCAATATTTCATTAATCCATACTGAAAAACAAAATCCATCAAGTCCATTTTCATATAACACATTTTGTATAATTGAACTAATATTAACAGTAAAATTTTGTTTATCCCAATTAGCAATATAATTTAAATTACCAGTTGTTCCCTTTTTTACATACACATTACGTAAAGGCACATTACCATTACTCCCAGTCCATCCAATAAATATATTTCCATCTTTATTTGGATTTTCTAATAAAAATTCATCTTCAACATTATAAGTATCTTTCTTATTATTTAAATAACCACCATTAAGATTATAATTAATATTATATGTTATAACACTCCATTTAGCGTTTAATTCTTTATTATTAATATCATTTATATTATCACTATTTATATTATAACCTAAAAACTTATATCCATTTCTTTCAGGAACAGGTAAAGAAACTTTATTATTTTTAATTACTAAACCTTGTGTATTATTATAAGTTCCACTATTACCATTTATCTTAAAATTATATTTTTGACTTTTAAAATTAGATATTACTTTACTAGAAGTACTAAAATATGAATATACTGGTAACAAGACACATAAACAAACAATAAACAAAGGTAATATTTTAACTAATTTTTTCATAATCTTTTTTATCCTTTCTTGAATTAAAATAAGACAAAACAATCATCATTATTAACAAATATCTATGATTATAAATAAAATCAGCATAATAACCAATATAAGGAATAGACCAATTATTACCTCTTCCAATTACATTATTTTTATCTACTATATATGAATCATTAGAATTATTATTATCACCTTTAGTTTCGAATCCATATTCATTAATATTAACAATACGATGTGAAACTATATGTTCATTTAATTGATAAACTAATATATCATCTTTCTTAAAATCATCTAAATTAATTTTTTCGTAATAAAGAATTCCTCCAACCTTTAATATTGGCTCCATACTACCAGATATTACAACTAAAGGCCTCTTTCCCCACAAAACAGGTATAAATATAATTAAATAAATAATAATTAAAATACAAAATACTTTAAATATTATATTTTTCATTTTTTATTTTACTTCCAAAAACTATTTGCAGCATCATATTGAACTGTTTCAATTTTAACTATTAAAGTATAAGTCGCATTATCATAGCCATCACCAGTTGAAGTATAAGTTATTGTTTTCCCATCTTCTGAAACACTTTCCTTTAATGAAGCATTAACCTTTTCATTAAATTTAACACTATTTATAAATGAAGTACTTACATTTGTTGGATCTAACACTGTTTTATTTTCTTTTGATCCATAATAATAATAGCCATCATTATTTCTAGTCCAACCTTTACCAAAATTTATTATTGAAACTTGATTATTATCAATATCCTTAAGATTTAATTCTTTACCATTTGAACTTACCCACTTTTCAATATAACTTGCCCTAACAGCCATCGGAATATTTCCTGTATTCTTTACTGATATTTTCTTTTCAGTAACAGTTCCCGGCGTCCAATTAGTAGGTGATTCGAATTTCTCGACTATCTCATTTTGATACATTCCAGATTTAAATTTATTAGCGATATTAGTTGTTGTTGTAAAATAAGCAAGTGTTCCACTTAATACGCCTAATAAACTAAGTCCTCCCAATATTATGATTCCTCTTTTATTCTTATTATTTTTATTTTCTTTCATCTTATAATTTCCCTTCTTTAATTAATTCAAATATAAACACGGTTTGCTTATCAGTATTCTTTTTACAAGTTATTAATGTTAATGTACTAATATCATTGTTTTTAATAATTTGAACACTTCCATTTTTATTAACATCATAATAATTAACTAACTTATAATCATACTTTTTACCCAAATAATAAATAGATGCAACATCTTCCATATCTAATTTATCTAAATATCTAAAATAAGAAACACTACTATTACCAGAATGACTAGCAAGTATCAAATTACCTTTATTTACATCTGGCATATTTGAACTACTTACAATCATTATATTTTTATCAACATTATTTAAATTTGAATTTAATTTATAAAAACCTTTCTTTAATTTTATTTTTTTTATTTCTAAAATCCCTATATATTCTTCTTTATTTTTATTATTATTTATATAACTAGCATTTTCATTATAATTATTTAAATAAGAGTTAACTTCATAATTTTCACTATTAACTTTGATTAAATTATTTAATTTAATAATTATTATCATAAAGCAACTAATAAATAATACAATTATTAAAATCTTCCTATAAAATAAATAACTTTTTTCTTTCATAAACTAACAAACTAATAGTTATAAGAGAAACTCCACTTAATATTTCACTTATTAAATCATTTTTAAATGTACTAGGTACTTGAACCTCCATTTTCTTATTAGTCACATTAACATTTATTATTTCTTTATCTTCTTTAATCTCAAAATAAATTTTTTCATTATTGTTAATATAACCAGGAGCTGCTAACTTTTCCACAATATAATATTTTCCATAAGGAATATCTTTAATATTAATTATTCCATTATTATCTGTATAGCCAGAATATATTATTAAATCATTTTCAGAATATAATTCTATTTTTGTATTAGGAATAACTTCTTCTGTATCATTGTCAGTTTTGATTAATATTAATTCACCTTTCTTTAGATAATTAACTAAATTCAAATTATAATGAACAACATCCGTATATTGATCTTTATACTTTAATTCAAAAGAATATTTTTTCTTATCAAGAACATATTCCTTTAGTGTTTGAAGTTCCTTAACGTAATATTTTCCTAACTCTAAATTATCAAATATTATTTTTCCTTCTTTATCAGTAAATTTATAATCTACTAAATCACCTTTTTTATAAATAATTTTATTATCATCATCATAAAAATCCTCATTAGCATACAAACCAAATTTAACATTTTCTAAATATTTATGATTAATTTCACCTTTCTTTATAATCTCTACACAACCTTTAACCTTTTTATTTTCAAAATTAATTTCAAATATTAAACCTTGTTCCTTATCATTAATATACGTTGTATTTTCATCTATTTTAAATTTATAAGTTTCTTTATTCCATAAATATCCTTCAATAACCTGATCTATTTCTTCTAATTCATAATTTCCATAATCAAGTGTAAATGGTGTAATTATTACTCCATTTTCATCTGTTTCATATATGTCTTTATTTTTATATTTCAAATACTCACCGGTATCTAAATTTTTAATTTTAAATTTTATTCCCTTAATTAAAATATTTTGTTTTGTTTCAGAATCTACTTTATTTATTTTTAGTTTAGCTCCTACTACATCGATTTCTAAGTTAGTACTTAATTGTTTAAAATTACCAACTCTCATAACATTTTGACTTTTACTATAATAATAAATAATTGGCGGACTCGTATACTTTTCATCGCTTTTAATTAAATTAATTTTATATTTTCCAATTTTACTTGGATTAATTATTAAACTACCATTATCTTTCTTAACTTCTATACCAGAATTATCATTATTAATATCCCATTCACTAATAACTAAATTTTTATCATCTAACTTTAATCGATCACCTAAGGAAATCTTAAAAATTTTTTTACCAAAATTTGGCATTTTAATATGTTTCTTAACTAAATCTTCTATTTCTCTAATTTCTTCAGTATACTTTACTATTTTTTTACCATCTAATTTATCAGTAAAATAAATATCATAACCATGAGGAACAATTTGCCATATCATAAACTGCGTAACACTATACCATTTTAAATCAGTATGATTAACCTTAGAATCAAAATAACCATAACCATAATAAGCAATTAAACTAATCTTTTTCCACTCTTCTTCTGTCATATCAGCAATATATGCTTGATTAACATCACTACCAAAATAAACATTATTCTTTTTTATAGGAGTACCTGGTTCAACACAATAGACAAACTGCTTATCACTATTTCTAACAGTAACTGACATTTGTTGATATTTTCTAGTACCTTTCTTTTCTTTAACTACATAATCATTATAAATCCATTTATAATGTTCAATAAATTTATCACTGTATTCTTCTGCTTTAACACCTTTAAAAAGCATAAAAAATAATAGTAATAACAATATTTTAAAAAATCTTTTTATCATAATTCTCCTTAAAAAAACTAAACCTTAATAATGGTTTAGTTTTCTTCTGAAATTAATTTACTTAAATACGTTATTTCCAAATCAACTCTAGATATTTCATTTAATAAAACCTTTAATTTAGGTAACGCACTATTAGGACTTACATATATAATGTCCCCTGCACTAACCTCATTAACATTCTTTATTAAATTATTATCCATATCAATTGAATATTTAAATAAATAAAATTTCTTTTTCTTACATAATTCTAAATTGCTTTTTCCTACTAAACATAATTTAGAATTAACCTTTTTATGATTAAGTATTGAATTTAAATTTGAAAATAATTTTTCATCAGTTTCTCCATTTATATATTCTTCTTTTTTATCTACTACATCTTCACTATTTGCAATTAGAGTATACTTTATATTATTTTGCTTTAAATAATTTTTAACCTCCTCATTATGATCAACAACTAATGCAACCATTTTTTTCTTCGGATTACCTTTAATAATTATTTTATCTTTATTATCATTTAAACTTAGAATTGGGGCGCTGACATAATACTGCAAATATAATTCATTAAAGTATCCATAATTTTCCATTTTGTTAAATGATTTATTTACATCAACTTCCTTTCCATTAACTCCTGGAATAATTGTATTATCTTCTATAATCGCATTAACAGCTTCAACTTTATATTTATCTTTATTTAAAACAATTTCCTTCATTATTGGATTTTTATTATTAATATAAACCATAACTCTATCTGTAAAATAAAAACTAACAACAATTAAACTAAAAACTAATATATATTTTATTTTCAAATTTATTCACCACTTAATCATATGATATTTATTTCTAAATATACAAAAGGTTTGTAATTTTCCTATTCACCATCATCTTTTGTTTCTTCATTATCTTTTGATTTATTTGCTAAAAAAGCAATTTTATCAACCACAACTTCAGTAGAATACTTCTTTTCATCATTAACAATAAATGTCGAAGTTCTAAGTTGACCTCTAACCGAAATCAAATCACCCTTATGACAATATTCACAAATTCTAGATGCAATTTGATCCCAAAGAGTACATCTTATAAAATCAGCTTCATAAATCCCATCTGAATTTTTATATGTCCTTTGAACAGCAAGTGTTAAATGACAAACTTCTTTTTTATCATCTTGCTTTGTTAACTCAGGTTCAGCAGTAAGTCTACCTATCAACATGACCGTGTTATACATCATATTTCCTCCTTTCACTAACATTTTTACCACAAAAAAATTAAGGTATCAAAAGACAAAAAAATAAAATTTGTACCAAAAATTGTACAAATTTTAAATATCTTCTAAACAAAAATTTTAAATTATCTAAACAAATTTATAAAAACTATCACATTTAAATATTTTTTAATAATCTATTAAGTTCAACTGCATATTCAAGAGGTAATTCCTTTTTAAAATCAGAAATAAACCCTAAAATTATTAAATCTTTAGCTGCATTTTCACTTAATCCCTTACTCATTAAGTAAAATAATTTTTCTTCACTTATTTTAGAAACCGTTGCTTCATGCTCTAAATAACTTGAATCATTAAGTAAAATATTAGTTGGAATAGTATCACTTACTGATTCATCATCTAATAAAATAGTATCACATTTAACACTCGCCTTAGAATTAATAGCAGATTCACATATCTTAACCAAACCTCTATAATCAGCTTCTCCTCCATTTTTAGCAATACTTTTAGATATAATATTACTACTTGTATTTTTTCCGATATGAATCATTTTAGCACCAGCATCAAGGACTTGTCCTTCCTTAGCAAACGCTATAGAAACAGAATTACCCTTAGCATAATCACCCTTTAATATTGAACTAGGATATTTCATTGTAACCCCACTACCAATATTACCATCAAGCCATTCCATTAAACCATGATCATCTACTATCGCTCTTTTAGTAACTAAATTATAAACATCATTACTCCAATTTTGAATTGTACTATATTTACATTTAGCGTTCTTACCAACATAAATTTCTACAACTCCCGCATGAAGAGAATTTTCCGAATGTGATAAAGCCGTACAACCTTCAATATAAGATAACTCTGCATCATCATCAACAATTATAATAGTTCTTTCAAATTGTCCCATCGTAACTTCATTAATCCTAAAATAACTTTGCAATGGTCTATCTAGTTTAACCCCCTTAGGAATATAAATAAAAGATCCACCACTCCACATACAACCATTTAAAGCTGTAAATTTATTTTCATCATATTTAACCAAATTATTAAAATATTTCTTAAATAATTCAGGATATTCCTTTAATGCTTCATCAGTAGATAAAAATATAACTCCATTATCATCCTTTAATTTATGATAAAATACTTCACTTTCAATCTGATTAGATACACCACATAAATAAGTATTTTCCGCTTTAATTACTCCTAAATCATCGAATGTTTTCTTAATATCCTTATCAACATTATCCCATGAATCAGTTACATCACTTATCTTTTTATAATAATTTATTTTATCAAAATCTATATCTAGTTTAGGACCAAAAGAAGGATTATCTAGTTCTAAAAACTTTTCAAAAGACTTTAATCTAAACTCAAGCATCCACTCAGGCTCCCCTTTACTTTTAGATACCTTTTCAATAAATTCTTTATTCAACTTCATATTTCATCACATCCATTATTATAAACTTGATTTTAAATTTTAACTACCACATTATTTTATTTTATCTTTTTATTTTCACATCCAACAAATAAAGATATATATTCTTTTAAAATCTCACTAACCCTACTAATCTGTGTATCAAAATTCAATTTTTCTAAAAAATCATAAATATCTAATTCATTTATTAATTTATGTAAATTCTGTAAATCAATCATATAATTATTATCTAACTTATATTTTTCATATAAACTTATTGCTACTATAAAACCAATAACATATTTTAATTCACCAACCAATTGTTCAAAAACTGATTCATCTAAATTAAATTTTTTCTTTTTTTCTAAATAATAATTAACATAATTTAAAAAATTTTTTATATCCGATTCATATAAATCATCTTCAAAAATTTTACTATAAGATTCTTGACTAGTATCACCAAAATTTTGATAAACTATCATAATTGGCAAAACTCCTGTTACATTATTTAAACATTTTTTAATATATAAAATTCTATCATAAAAATTATATATCTTTAAATTAAAATTATCCATTTCTTCAATTGCAATTAACTCTTCCGCAATTGCTAACGCTTCAGTAAACCAAAATCTAGTTTCATTAAATTTATTTGAAATATCTTTATAATGAGACAATTCATGAATAAATATAATAACATCATTAAGGGAAGCATTATTTCTAATCTTAATTGTTGTTCCATCCATATTACAAAGTCCACGTAAATCAATAATATTTTTTCTTTTATCACTTAGAAGCTCATCATATTGATAAGAATCATATACAATAATACCATCATTAATTAATTTATTAATATCTAAATCAATATTAAACTTTTTATTATATTTATCAACAAAATCAAAAACATCTTGTATCTTACAAATATCTATAACTTCACTATATTTATCGAGCATATCCGTATCAATATTTAATTTTTTAATAATTTTTAATAAACTTTCTCCCGCAAATAAAAAATAATCTAAATTATCAATAACGTTATTATCGTTATTAACAAAAAAACTATTTAATTCTTCTAATATTTCTTCACTAATCATAGTTCTTATCCTAATCTCTTTCTCGGATAACTTCCAATTTCTCCAACAAACTGTAAAACATTATCAACTAAATCAAAGTAAAACATATCATTAACATCAATACCAAATAATTTAAAAAACTCCTCTACACTTAAATCATTTACTTTATCATGAGCATTAGACACAACCTCTATATAACTATTATTATCTCTGACTTTAAACATATTATTTATTCCCATAACATATCCAATTAAATATATCATATCCATAAATATATTTTCTAAATTATGCTTATTAATGTAATTCTTTAAATAATTAAAATCATTAACATAATAATCTTCTTCAAATTCACTTAAATATGCTTCTCTACTTAAATTTCCACTATTTATATAAACCATAATCATTCCTAATAATGAATTAATTCTTCTTATCTTTTCATATAATGAATTAATTCTATGTTTATACCAAAATAATTTTTCATCATCATGACCACTTAAATTATCACACATAATAAATTCTTCACTCATAGGTAATATTTCTGATAAGAATAATTTAGATTCGTTTTTTAATCCTTCTCTTTCATTTTTATAATGCCCAAGTTCATGAGTTAACAAAATTGAATCAACAATAGTACTAGTTTTATTTATTTCAATTTTGTTACTAGATCTATTACATTCACCATAAATTAAAGGTCTACCATTACCTTCTGAATAAAAAACTTTATTTCTTAAAACATCATCAATATCATAATTAATACTAAACTTATTATAAAAATCTTTAACAAACTTTAGTATTTCTTCATCAGAATATTTAGGTAAATCATTAAAATCATTCTCATTATATTTTCCTCTAATAGACCCATTAAGCATTAAAGAAATGTTATAAATAAAATCTGCATACTTAAAATAAACACTATCTTTATACTTATTAATAAAATCCTTAAGTTCTTTTTCTAATTTTAATCTGTCAATATATTGATTCATATCCATTGCATTCATAAAAACACCCACTTACATATAATATAGCACAAATTTTTCAAAAGAAAAAATAACTATTTCTTTTTAGTTATTTTTTTTACAATTTCACCACTATTTCCTTGCTTAAAAGCATCCATTACTTCAATTGGAATAGCAAAGATAATTGTATTAGATTGGTCTGATGAAATATCATTTATTGTTGATAAAGTTCTTAAATGAAGTGCTCCCGGTGTAGATGCCATAATTTTAGCCGCTTCTGCTAAATTTTTAGATGCTTCTACTTCACCAGCAGCCTTAGTAATAACAGCTGCCTTTTCTCTTTCTGCTTCTGCAACTTTAGCAATAACTCTCTTCATCTCTTCAGGTAATGAAACATCTTTTAATTCTACATTTTCAACCTTTATTCCCCAAGGATCTGTAGCTAAATCAACAACTTTACAAATTTCTTCTGATATTTTATCTCTTTCTGATAATAACTCATCTAATGATACTGCACCAACCGCATTACGCATAGTTGTTTGAGCAAGTTGTGCAACCGCAAATCTAAAATTTTCAACTGCTAAAATTGCTTTAGATGCATCAAAAATTTTATAATATAAAACCGCATTAATTCTTATTGATACATTATCTTTAGTAATAGCGTCTTGTTCAGGCACATCTACTGCTTTAGTTCTAATATCTACCTTTTTTAAAGATTCAAATATTGGTAAAATAACATGCCATCCCGGATTTAACATCTTATCATATTTACCACATCTAAACTTAATACCTCTTTCATATTCATCAATTTGTCTAATAGATGGCAAAATAATTGCCAAAACAATTATTAAAAGAATAATCAATATCATTTTCTCATACTCCTCTCACAATAAGTGTATCTAAATAACTAAATAATATCAATAAAAATTGACTTTAACCTCAAGATAAACTATTATTATAATAGGTGAAGAAAATTGAAAATATTTAATAAAAAATTAGATCGTACAGACAAAATTAATTTAATAATATCCGGAGTTATTTTATTTTTAGGACTAATGTTAATAATCCTATCTCCAGCAACTGATTATGCCCCAATAACAATGCTTTATTTAACATTTATGGTTTACTCATTAATAAAAATCTTAGAATATTTCCTAACCAAACCAAAAGATGACTATGAAGAATTATATACTACCATCGTATGTGCTATTGCTGCCTTTAGTGGATTTAAATATATTGATTATAATCCTCCAATGGTTTTATCCCTAACCCTTGCTGTATGGGTATGTGCAATGGCTATAATTAAATTAATAAAAATTGATTATTTACATGATCGTAACGATAAAATGATGTACATTAATCTAGGAACATTCTTCTTATTCTTATTATTAGGACTTCTAACAAGTATTAACTTATACTTTAGTGAAACAGTTCAATTCTTAATGTTAGGTTTCTTCTTTATTTGTGTAGGAATACTAGATTTAACTGAAGATTTAATAAGAATCCTAACTGATAAAAATATCATTTAATTAACATATCAACTATTGGTATGTTTTTTTTATTTTACATGATATAATTTACCTGTGATGTGATATGAAAATAATTGAAAATTTTAATGATTATGAGGTACTAAGTACAAGTAATGGATACAAATATGAAAGATGGGGAAAATATTATTTAAAAAGACCAGATCCTGAAATAATTTGGCCTGGTAATGAAAATATTAAAGTAAATGCTGTTTATGAAAGAAGTAATACCGGTGGAGGTAATTGGACTTTAAATAACGTTCCATCATCTTGGACAATTAATTACAAAGATTTAAAGTTTAATCTTAAACTTATGGGATTTAAACATACTGGATTATTCCCCGAACAAGCCTATAACTGGGATTTAATAAGAGAAACAATAAAAAACACTAATCATAAATGCAAAGTCCTAAACTTATTTGCCTACACTGGTGCTGCCAGTATTGCTGCCTTAAAAGAAGGCGCTGAAGTAGTTCATGTTGATGCATCTCGTGGAATGATTGATTGGGCTAAAGAAAATGTTAAAGTAAATAATTTAGAAAATGAATATATTAGGTTTTTTGTTGATGATGTTAAAAAATTTGTTAAAAGAGAAATCAGAAGAGGTAATAAATACGATATTATAATTATGGATCCCCCTTCATTTGGAAGAGGTTCTAAAAATGAAGTATGGCAAATTGAAAAAGATTTATATGATTTAGTTAAAGATACTGCATCATTATTAAGTGATGACGCTTCTCTATTTATTATTAATACCTATACAACCGGACTATCCAAAACAGTACTAGAAAACATCTTAACTCTTACCATTCCTAAAAAAGGAACTATTCTATCTGAAGAACTAGGCTTTAAAGATAATCAAGGCTTAATCTTACCATGTGGAATCACAACAAGATGGCAAAAATAATGAATTAAATTTAATTACTTTAATATACTTAACTAGGAGGAAATAATGGAAATACTAAAAGTTTCAAGTAAAAGTAACCCTAGTAAAGTAGCAGGGGCAATTGCCGGAATATTTAGAGATGGCAAAAATGAATTAGAAATCCATACAATTGGGGCCGGAAGTTTAAATCAAGGAGTTAAAGCAGTTGCTATCGCTCGTGGTTTTGTTGCTCCAAGTGGTAAAAATTTAGTTATTATTCCTGCTTTTTCAGACATCCAAATAGATGGTGAAGAAAAAACAGCTATAAAATTAATTGTTGAATCAAAATAAAATACTTCAAAATCGAAGTATTTTTTCATTATCTAAAATGGCATTTTAAAATTTCCATTACTCATCATTTTCATCATTTTTTTCATTTCTTCAAATTGTTTAAGTAATCTATTAACCTCTTCTACACTTCTTCCAGATCCCTTAGCAATTCTTTGTTTTCTTGTTGCTTTTAATACTTCTGGATGTTTTCTTTCATAAGGTGTCATAGATAATACAATTGCTTCAATATGAGCCATATCTTTTGGATTAATATTAATTTGATTTAATCCCATATTTCTTGCTCCCGGAAGCATCTTTAAAATATTTTCAAGTGGTCCCAACTTTCTAATTTGCTTTAAATTAGTTAAGAAATCTTCTAAATCATAATCACCCTTACGCATTTTTTTAGCTAAATCTTTAGCATCATCTTCACTAATTGCATTACTAGCCTTTTCGGCAATAGATAAAATATCTCCCATATCTAAAATACGATTAGCCATTCTTTCAGGATAAAACTCAGTTAATCCATCTAATTTTTCCGAATCACCAACAAACTTAATAGGAATATTAGTTAAATGTCTAACTGATAAAGCAACTCCACCCTTCGTATTACCATCCAACTTAGTTAAAATAGCACCAGTTAATTTTAATTTATTATTAAATCCATTAATAACATTTATAGCATCTTGTCCCATCATTGCATCAATAACAAGTAATACTTCATCTGGTTTAACAATATTTTCGATATCAACAAGTTCATTCATTAAATCATCATCAATATGTAATCTACCAGCCGTATCGATAATTATATAATCATTATTATTATTTTTAGCAAACTCTAAAGCTTCTTTAACTATCTCTGTAGGATCTTCTTTACCCTTAGTAAAGACGTCCATATTTAAAGATTTACCTAAATCACACAATTGATCAATAGCAGCAGGTCTATAAACATCACATGCAACAAGTAAAGGCTTCTTATTATTTTTCTTTCTAACTAAATTAGCTATCTTAGCACAACTTGTTGTCTTACCAGATCCTTGTAAACCAACTAACATAATAATTGTAGGCTTTTTATTAACTTCAAGAGGAACATAATTATCACCAAGTAAACTTATTAACTCATCTTTACATAATTTAATAAATAATTCTTCTGGTTTTAAATTTTTACCAACTTCTAATCCCAAAGCTTTTTCTTTAACATTTCTAGTAAACTCTTTAACAACCTCATAGTTAACATCAGCTTCTAATAATGCCATTCTTATTTCTTTTATTGCATCACTTATATTATCTTCTGTAATTTTACCCATACCTTTAATATTTTTAATTGCATTACTTAATCTATCACCCATGTATTCAAACATATTATCAATCCTCTCTGATTACGTATAACACGTATTTATTATATTAATTTACTACCTTAAAAGTCAAGAAATATAGCAAAAAGAAAAGACTCCAATGAGTCCTTCCTAACTTATTTAACATTTTTCTTACAATGTTCTTTTTTATATGATTCAATATATGTTGATAATCTAGTTTTCATATTAGTTAAATCAATAATTTCATTAATATTATCAGTTTCAACATATACTTCATTTAATAAACTAATAAATTCAAAAAAATTACTTCCTTTAATCCCTGCTAACACATATAATTCAAACAAATAATAACATTTTTTAAACATTTCAAAAGTAATAAAATCATTTTGTAACATTGTTGCTTGTAAATTTTCACTATACTTTTCTAAATTATTATCTTCATTTATATACCCTTTTGCATAATTACTTATTAAATATTCAACTGTATTAACAACATTTTTATATACTTCAATTTGATTATCTTTATCATTTGCGCTAACTATTACATTTGCATTTCTAAGTGCTAAATAAAGTCTTAATGGATTTTTAACAATTCCAGTACTACATGCGGTGTTAATTTTAAAGAAATAATCTAAATAATTATCTACGCTAATATTTTCAGTAATTAAAACTTTTTCTATTTCTAAAATATTTTTTTCTTCCATTGATAAACCTTCTTTATTATTCATAATATATCTTTCCCCCTCAATGAATACGTATATTATAGCATAAATTTGAAAAAAATGCAAACAAAATTTCTCTTTTAGAATATTAACAAAAGAAAAAGTAGATTTCTCTACTTATTTACAATCACAATCATCGCAATCACAATCACAATCTTCGCAATCACAATGTCCACCACAGCAACATTCATCATCAAATTCACCTAAAGAACATAATGCCATAAATAAATGTAAAAATTCTTCATTATCCATTTTCTTTAATGCATCACATACTTCATTCTTTAATTTAGTTACATTATCTCCTTCAATAATATCTTTAAATAATTCTTCTTTCATAAAAACTCCTTTTCTAAAATTATTTTACCCAAAATTTTAATTATTATCAATTATAAAATTGTTTCTTTTGCAATCATTACTTCATTATAAATATTCGGATTAACATCACTAACTGCCTTAATTGCAAGTTCTAAAGCTTCACTATATCTTCCTTCATAAAAATAATCTTCTGCTCTATTTAAAGCATTATTAATCTTATTATTATACCTAAATCTATTACTATAAACAATTGTTGACTCTGCTAAACTTGCATTCTTAATTGTTTCACTTGTATTTTTATGTAACTTTAAAACTAAATCTCTAGCCGTATCGACTCTTAAATTAAGTACTCTAATTGAAATAGGCTTCTTATTTAATTCATCTATCATATTATCTAAAGCATCATTTGCTTCACTAAGTTCTACATAATAATCTTTAGGAATAATTGGTAATTTAAAACTTTCCATCTTTTCTTTACTAGATTCCAATATATTTTTAATCTCATCTAATTGTTCCCTAGCTCTAATCTCATCATCTTTTAAACTACTTAAAAATTTAACAGTTTGTTCTACTTTTTCTTCAGTTACGCTTACTCTATTATTAATAAGTTCTAATTCTTTATATAATTGTGAATAAGAAAAACTCTTATTTCTAAAATTTTCTATTATAATATCATAATCATTTTGTAATCCTTTAATAGTTAAATTAAGATCATCTATAACTTTTACATCCTCATCTAATAAATCATAACTAAACTTAATATCTTCTATCTTTGAAATAATATTTTTTATAATTGCACTTAATTTCTTATTTTTAATAGCAATCTTTCTAGATAATGAATCATAATTCTTTTTAGCTTCTACTTCCTTATCAAAATCTCCATACAATCCATCAAAATAATCTAAAATTGTCTTAAGTTCAATAATTGAATCATTAACATTTAATACTTTTAACCTATCAAATATATCAGCAAGTTTTTTTTCTGCCTCATTAATATTATAATCAATATTTAAATAATCAAGTAAATATCCCTCTTTAGTCATTCTATCATAAATCTTTTTAACATCTTCGATTTTATCAGGAATTAATTTCTTACCCATTAAAATGATAGAAGATGCTTCATCAATAATAATACCTATATTACCTATATTATCAGTTAATGCTTTAACTATCTTACTAGCTTCACTATAATCATTATTTTCCATTGCAAGCTCAAAAGCATTAAATAATTTATCTATATTTTCAAATTGTAATTCAATTGTATTATTAATACCCTCATAATCACTTGGACTATTATTATATTTTAAATAAATATCTCTATAATCTTTCTTTAATTTAGTAACTATTTCTCTATTTTTACTTTCTGATAAAGTTATTTCTCTAATTTCATCTAATAAAAAATCACTTTTAGATTTAATATAATATATTTCCAATTCTAACTTAGAAGAATCTTTAACAAAATCTTTATACTTTTTATCTCTAATTAAAGCTTCTAAATCATTTAATTTATTTTCTAAAGAAGGCATATCTACCTCTTTAATTTGTTTGTATCTTTCTTTCCAATTATTATATTTAATTTCTAAATTTTTATTATTAATTAAAGATCCAACTTTATTAAGTTCTGTAAGTATATTAGCTGATATAATTAAATTTTTATCAAGTTCTAAATTAGTTAGTATCCCTTGTAATTTCTTTTTATCATGTTTATTAATTAACACTAAAACAACAACTACTAATATAATTGCTAAAATCAAATAAACAATTCCTAATATTATATAAGTTTTATCTTCCATCTTATATCATCCCAAATATATATTATCATACTTTAACCAATAAAAAAACTACTCAATTGTAGTTTTATTCAAGAATAAAAGGTTTTTCATTTGTTCCATCACCATCAGAAATAACGACATCAGATTTTAAGAAAAGGGTTGGACACACACCAATGGTGAAGCCCGCACTGTAGTTGCTGACATTCCCGTCCGAATTGACACGGAACACAAAAGTCGCACTGCCAGAACCAGGGGACAAAGTCCAATAAGTTGTATTATTTGCTAACCAGTTTTCATTTTTACAATATCCTTTATAATTAGAATCACGTGAGTTTAAATTTCCTCTACATGTTGTATCCGTTGAGGCATAGCCATAGTCACTTAGATATATTAATGCTATTTTTCCATCCCATGTGTTGTTTCTTGTTGTTCCATCTGATGGATTACTTATATGTGCTGTTCCTCTTTCTGCATTGTATATATTTAATGCAGAAACTGCAGGAGTATTATAACCGCCTAAGTTCCATCTTACTTTTGCTACTTTATCTAATGATAAAGACCTTATATTGTTATTATAATTATAAGTTCCGTTTTTAGCATTATTATCCCCATTAAACCAATAAGTTGTTCCACTTGTTTTATTTGATAAATAACCTTCAGCAATATCACTTCGACAATATTTTAAATTTCCACTGCCATCACAGTTTAATTCATACATTAAATCTGCTTGACTCCACTCATTTATTCCGTAGCCATTATTTTTGTCTGATCCTGAACTATCCCATGAATAATCTCCTAGTGATCCATTTCTTACTATTTTTACAAGTGATTCCTTCTTTTCTTTTCCTAGTTCATCTATTGTTGTTATATTATTAAATAATCCTACTATTCTCCATGTTTCACCATTAAATTTTAGATAGTTCCTTGGTGATGCTCCTACATACCTTAAGTTTTGATCTGTTGTTTTATCTTCTTTTAAGCCATTGGATGTTTTATCTAGTTTTGCAATATAATCAGATAATGTAGGTTTTTGATTTATAACTACTTTACCATTAAATGTTTTACCTTTTTCACTATCTTGGTTTTCATTATTATCAGGGAATTGAATTATTAAATTAAACGTTATAGTTTGATCATTTAAACTTGCTGGAAATATTCCTGTTACCATTTCTGTATATTTTTTTCCATTTTTAAATGTTCCATGAGTATATTCTGTGTATGTATCATTTCCTGGTACTGTTTGTTTTTTATAATCATCTTCTGTTTTGCCTGTTTCTGGAGTTATTACATAATCTGCTGTTACATTTGAGTTTGCTGGTCTATTTACTTCTTTTATATAATAATGCATCATTCCATCACTAAAGGTTGATGTATATTTTACTCCTACTTTATATGGCATTGTTAAATCCTTAGTTGTGTTTGTTCCAATTAAGGTAAATGTTTTATCTACTAGTATTGCATTACTTGGTTTGATATTTGTTACTGGTTTTATATCATCAGTTCCATCATTGTAGTTAATTAACATTTTACCACCTACTGCTACTATACTTGATCCTGATCTTTCATTATTTACTGATGTAAAGAATGCATAACTTATACCGATAAACATTAGTACCAGTGCTATAATTGTTACTACAATTATTATTTGTTCTTTTTGTCTTCTTTCCATAAAAAATAATTTCACTCCTTATCTTATAGTGAAATTATATCTCGGTTTACCCCCCGTCAAGTGAACATTCGTTTTTTATATTTTTGTACAAAAATTTATCTATAATTTTTATTCGAATGTTCGCTTGACGGATAAAAAATTTAATTTTTATAGTTTTATAACAAAACTTTTTACTAAATAAACATATACTTTATAAATAAAAAAATGTTAAAATACAAATAAGGTGATTAGAATTATGAAGTTAATAATTAAAAACTATGTTACAAATTTATTAAATATATTATATTTAGAAATTATTTACCATATATTAATATTTAAAACATTTACATTAAATGAAATAATATTTATTATTTTATTTAGTTTAATAAATACATTATTTATTGATATAATTTGTTCATTAACTAAAAATAAAACTTTAAATAAATGTTTAAATATTTTAATCAATTCTTTCTTAAGTATTTTATTTATTGCGTATTTTACCAATTTTAAATTTTATGGAAATACATTAAGTATTTATTCCATCTTTCATGGTGGTCAAGTATTTGGTTTCCTAAGCGCTATAATTAAAGTTATTAAAGAAAATATTATTGGTATTATCTTATTATTTATACCTATTCCTTTAAATATCATACTACACAAATTTAAAGATGCTAATATCTTAAACATTAAAGAATTAGTTATAAAAGGACTAACCTTAATTATTTTATTCATTTTAACTTTACTATCATTAAATATAGATGGCAATGATATTTATAGTGCTAATAACCTATATTTTCATAAACATGTACCAAATCAAACTGCTCAAAAATTTGGAATACTTACAACTTTAAGATTAGATTTAGAAAGAATAATATTTAATTTTGAAGAAGATAGCATAAATGTTATCGCACCTTCTAAAGAAGTAGAAATAGATAATACAAAAAAGTATAATATAACTGATATAGATTTTAATGAACTTGTATCTAATGAAACAAATAAAGATATTAAAAATATTCACGAATACTTTAGTACCATTACCCCCACTAATAAAAATAAATACACAGGTATATTTAAAGGTAAAAATTTAATTTCAATTACAGCCGAAGCATTTAGTCCTATTGCTGTTAATAAAGATTTAACACCTACTTTATATAAACTTGTTAACTCTAGTTTTAAATTCACTAACTTTTATACTCCTGTATATTACGTATCAACATCTGATGGTGAGTATGTTACTTTAAATAGTTTACTTCCTAAAGAAAGTGTTTGGTCATTCTCTAAATCAAGTAATAATTATTTACCGTATGCTTATGGTAATGTCTTCTCTAGTTTAGGTTATAAAACTTATGCATTTCATGATGGAACATATAAATACTATAATAGACATTTATCTCATCCTAATATGGGATATCAAACATATATGGCTTGTGGTAATGGATTAGAAAAAATTAAAGGAATGAATTGTAAGAAATGGCCTCAAAGTGATTTAGAAATGATTAATGCAACATTTGATATGTACTCAAGTGATGAACAATTTATGGCTTATTATATGACTATTAGTGGACACTTAGAATACAACTTTATGGGAAATAATATGTCTTATAAAAATAAAGATGCTGTTAAAGATTTACCATATAGTGAAGCAATTAAAGCATATATTGCTGCTCAAATTGAGCTTGATAAAGCCTTAGAAGAATTATTAAATAAATTAGAAGAAAAAGGTATTTTAAATGATACAGTAATTGCTTTATCGGCTGATCATTATCCTTATGGATTAACTACTAATCAAATGAAAGAAATAATGAATATTGAAGATGAAAAATTTGATATTCATAAAAATAATTTAATAATATATAATAGCAAACTTACCAAAACTGTCGAAGTTGATAAATTGGGAGAAAGTTTAGATATCTTACCTACTGTCTTAAATCTTTTTGGTATCGAATATGATTCAAGAATATTAATGGGAACTGATTTACTTTCTGATAATGATGGATTAGTAATATTTAATGATCGTTCTTGGATAACTGAAAATGGAAAATATAACGCTGCTACTAAAAAATTTACAGCATATACTGATAATATAGACGATAATTATGTTGAAACAATAAATCAAATAGTTTATAACAAATATGTAATTTCTAAAAATATATTAGATACTGATTATTATCGTAAATTATTTAATAAGGAGAGTTAACTATGGAAATAAAAGATATAATGCTTAAACACGAAAAGAATTATTCTAAATATGCAACTTTCGATAAAGAATCAATAAGATTTAAAGATTATATACCAGATATTAGACCGAATTTCTTTAGGGATACTGACCGCATAATTTATTCTTCTTCATATACTAGATATATTGGTAAAACACAGGTATTTACCCTACCTACTAATGACAACATTTCAAGAAGAAGCATACACGTTCAATTAGTTGCTAAAATTGCTCGTTCTATTGGAAGGGCTTTATCATTAAATGAGGATTTAATTGAGGCAATTGCACTTGGACATGACTTAGGACACGTTCCTTATGGACATGTTGGTGAAAGATTTTTAAATGAAATTAGTTTAAAACATAACGAAGGATACTTTAATCACAATGTTCAAAGTGTTAGAAACTTAATGGTTATTGAAAATAATGGTGAAGGATTAAACTTAAGTGTTCAAGTACTTGATGGAATTTTATGTCATAATGGCGAGTTAGAACTTCAAGAATATAGACCTAAAAAGAAAACTATAGATGATTTTCTAAACGATTATAAAAATTGCTATAATGTTCCAAAATATATTAAAACTTTAGTTCCAATGACTTTAGAAGGATGTGTTGTCAGATTATCAGATATTATTGCCTATTTAGGTAGAGATATTGAAGATGCTGAAAAATTAGGTTTATTTAATAAAAAAGATATTCCTAAAGAAATATCAGATGTTTTAGGAACAACCAATCGAGAAATAGTTAACACAATTATAACTAATGTTGTTCAAAATAGCTTAGATAAAGATTACATATGTGTAGATAATAAAATATTTAATGCCATAGTTAATCTTAAAAAATTCAATTATGAAAATATTTATGATAAAATTTACACTAAAAAAGAATTAGATTATATTAAATATAAATTCGAATTCTTATTTGATAATTTATTAATATCTTTAAAAGAAAAAGACTTAAATTCCAAGATATATTCTAAATTTTATTTACCAATGAATGATGAATACAAAAATAATACTTCAAATGAAAGAGTTGTTATCGATTACATTGCCGGAATGACAGACGAATACTTCTTAAACGAATATAAACACTACTAATCAAAGTAGTGTTTATTTTTATTAGTGTGAAACTTTTTTGTACAAATTCAAGTAAAAAGTTTCACACTATATTTATTTAAAAAAAGCACTATCTTACGACAATGCTTACAATTCTCTTAGGAACTACAATTATTTTAACAATTTCTTTATCTATAATATTTTTCTTAACATTATCTTCATTTAATGCTTTCTCTCTTATCATATCTTCAGTATCATCATCGTTTACAGTAATTGTTCCACGTAATTTTCCATTAACTTGGACACCCACTTGAATACTTGCATCAACTGTTTTTTCTTCATCAAATGTTGGCCAAGTACCCATAGCTAACATAATATTATTTCCTAACTTTTCATTAAGTTCTTCAGTAATATGAGGTGCAATTGGATTAAGTAAAGTAATAAACACTTTATAATCAGCAACAGTAATTTTATCTAACTTTTCATATTCATTTAAAAGAATCATTAAGGAAGATACTGCGGTATTATAATTCATTGATAATAAATCATTAGTCACTTTCTTAATAGTTTTATGAATATTTTTTTCTAATACTTCACTATAACTATTTCCTGGTACTACTTTATCATATAAACGATAAACTCTATCTAAGAATTTCTTACAGCCTTTTAAGCCATTTAAACTCCATGAAGCATCTTTAGTATAATCTCCTATAAACATTTCATAAGTTCTAAGGGCATCTGCACCAAATTCATTAATCATATCGTCTGGATTAACTACATTACCTTTACTTTTACTCATTTTTTCATTATTTTCACCAAGAATCATACCATGAGAAACTCTTTTAGCAAATGGCTCTTTATTAACAACTAAGCCTTGATTATACAAGAATTGATTCCAAAATCTTGCATATAACAAATGTCTTGTAGCATGTTCCATACCACCATTATAATAATCAACTTGTCCCCAATATTTTAATGCATCTTTAGAAACAAATTCATTCTTATTATGAGCATCCATATATCTTAGAAAATACCAACTAGATCCAGCCCAGTTAGGCATTGTATCAGTTTCTCTTTTAGCCATCTTTCCACATTTAGGGCATGGTACATTAACCCATTCCTCAACATTAGCAAGAGGACTTTCTCCAGTTTCGGTTGGTTCATATGATGGAACATCAGGAAGCACTAAAGGTAGTTCATTTTCTGGTACTGGTACCCAACCACAATCAGGACACTCAATCATTGGAATAGGTTCACCCCAGAATCTTTGACGACTAAATATCCAATCTTGTAAACGATAATTAGTAGTTTTCTTACCAATATGTTTTTCTTCTAAATAGTTAAGCATTTTATCAATAGCAGTTTCTTTATCAAGTCCATCTAAGAATCCTGAATTAATATGAACACCATCTCCAATATATGCTTCACTTGTAACATCGCCATCAATTACGGGTATAATATCTATACCAAATTTTTTCGCAAAAGCATAATCTCTAGTATCATGTGAAGGAACCGCCATAATTGCTCCAGTTCCATAATTAGCAAGAACATAATCACTTACATAAATAGGTATTTCCTTACCATTAACTGGATTAATTACAGATAAACCATCTAACTTAATACCTGTTTTTTCTTTAGAAGCATCTGTTCTTTCGATTTCATTTTTTAAAGCACTTATTCTTTGATATTCTTTCAATTCATCAATATTTTTAATTTTATCACTATACTTATTTAGTAATTGATGTTCAGGAGCCATTACTACAAAAGTAACTCCAAATAAAGTATCACATCTCGTTGTAAATACCTTTAATTCTCCTTCTAGTTCTTTAAATTTAAAATTAACTTCTGCCCCTATACTTTTACCAATCCAATTAATTTGAGCAGTTTTAATTTTTTCCGCAAAATCAGTATCTTTAAGTCCTTCTATTAAACTATCAGCATAATTACTCATTTTAAGCATCCATTGATTTTTTAACTTTTTAGTAGTTAAAGAACCACATCTTTCACAAACACCTCCTGCAGCATCTTCATTAGATAAGCCAGTCTTACATTTAGGACACCAATTAATTTCTTTTTCTGCTTTATAAGCCATTCCTGCTTTATAAAATTGTAAAAATTGCCATTGAGTCCATTTATAATATTCTGGATCACTTGTATTAATTTCTCTACTCCAATCAAATGATATACCTAAAGATTTAATTTGATGTTTAAAAGTCTTAATACATTCATTAACCATATTAGCAGGATAAACATGATTCTTAATTGCATATTGTTCTGCTGGAGCTCCAAAAGCATCCCAACCAATTGGATACAAAACATTATACCCTTGCATTCTTTTAACTCTAGCCATTGCATCTAAAGCTGTATAACTTCTAACATGACCTACATGTAAACCAGCTCCTGATGGGTAAGGAAACTCAATTAACAAATAATATTTTTCTTTATTACTGTAATTACTTGCCTCAAAACATTTAGCTTCATCCCATTTATCTTGCCATTTCTTTTCAATATTTTTAAAATCCATTACTACTTCCTCCTCTTATAAATACTTTCTAATATATTTCCTATAATTCCATAAAAAACATAGATAAGCGCTACTAATAAAACAAATCCATATAATAATTGCCATATTTTATCCATATCTATCATTGTACATAGTACTCCTGTTGAACTTATGATAAAGGCATTTACTAACGATAAAACAATACCCAATTTATTATAATCCTCTTTTTTAGCTTTAACTAACTCCATTCCAATAAATTTTTTTAACTTATTTTTCTTTCTTTTAATAAAATAATTTACCAGAAACACAATAAAAAATATAACAAATAATATTAAAAACAATATAAAATTTTCCATAAATTTCCTTTCTATAACAAAAAAACGACTAATTCTAAAGGACGAAAAAGCCGTGGTACCACCTTAATTTATACTTTTAGTTTTAACGGTCTTCACCCTAAACATCCATTAAGTAAGTTCACTATAAATATTTGTTAATTTCCACCAATCATTAACTCTCTATAAAATATCTTTTAGTTACTACTCTTAACATCAACTGTTAAATAATAATTTGGCTGCCCAGGTTGGATTCGAACCAACGAAATGTTAGGGTCAGAGCCTAATGCCTTACCACTTGGCGACTGGGCAATTCAAAATACAAGTTTATTATACTACTTTAATACTTTTTAAATCAATACCAAAAATTAAAAGTAGAATTTTAATCTACTTTGTTAGTTGTAACATTTTAACTGAACTATTTACATCAGTATTTAATGTTGTATTTATTGTTAAATTATTAATATCTGAATTATTTAATGTTGCTGTCGGATTTAACATATATGTTAATTTATCAACTATACATTTTATAGTTGTTCCTTTTACTCTAGCAGCTCCTGATGTAGGACTTCCACCACCACCAAACATTTTCATAATTTGGGAAATATCTATATTGCCTTTACTTCTAGCACTTATACTTATTGTATCTTGATCAATATATGCAATTGCAAACGAGGCATCTACCTTATATCTTAAAATATAATCTGAACATTTAGCAATATCTTCTATTGAATAAATTATACCGCTATCATTTGTATCAGCGGCAATACCTATAGAATAGTTAAAAAATTTTGTACTATCTACTAATTTTTGCATTACTCTTTCATGTTCAAATTCTTCTAAAAACAAATTATTAACTGCTTCCGGATTAGCACCTCTACTAGTTAATTCTGATAACACACTAAATGTTTTTGATGTTAAGTTTTTAGTTAATCTATTAGTATCGAGTACAATACCTGCAAGTAAATAATTTGCTTGATCCGGTGTTATTTTAATCCTATACATAAATAATAATCGTGCAATCTCTTCGCAAGTACTTGAAATACTTGTATCCACAAAAATATTTGGTGTTTTAATAGTATCATCATCAGTTTTATGATGATCTATTACTACAATATTTTTAAAACTATCTAAATAATCACTTGTACTAATTAAATAATTTTTATTAACATCTACACATACCATTAAGCTATCATCAGTTAAATAGCTACTTAAATCACCTAATCTAATTATGTTATGTTTAACACCTATTTCATCAATTAATTTTTTAATTTCAACTGGTAATTCATTTAAATTATCATTAATAACAATATAATTCTTTCTTTTATGTTTACCAGCTATTAAACTCATTCCTACACATGCCCCAAGTGCATCATAGTCAGGTCTATTATGTGGAACTATAAACACCGCATCAGATTTCCCAATAAGGTTATCTAACGTTAGTTTCAGTTCACCTGTATTTTCCATTTTTTAAATTTCCTCCTAAAAAAATATACATTAAATTAATAATGTATAGACTGATTATAGCATTTAATTTTAAAAAGTCAAATCGACTCGAATTTTTGTTCAAAAACTCTCATTTTTCCACTAAAAAATCACCATTACTTTCAAATAGTGATTTTATATTTAAACTACTTTTCTTCTTTTTTAGCAGTTGTCTTTTTAGCTGTAGTTTTAGTTGCAGTCTTCTTTTCAGTAGATTTAGCTGTAGTTGTTTTTTTAGCAGCAGTTTTTTTAACTTCTTTAACTTCTTCAGCTTTCGCTTCCTTTTTTTCTGCTTTTACTTCAGCTGCTTTAGGCATTTTACCATTTAAAGCATCTTTAGCAATTTTAACTAATTCAGTAAAATATTTAGGATTATCAATAGCTACTTCAGAAAGCATTTTTCTATTAATTTCAATTCCTGCTTTATTTAAACCATTAATAAATTGTGAATATGAAATTTCATTTTCTCTACAAGCAGCATTAACTCTTGTAATCCATAATTTTCTAAAGTTTCTCTTATTTTGTTTACGATCTCTAAATGCATAAGCTCCACTATGGAAAGTTTGTTCTTGTGCAGTTTTAAATAATCTATGTTTAGATCCAAAATATCCTTTAGCTTGTTTTAAAACTTTTCTTCTTCTATTCTTAGCTACGTTTCCGCCTTTAACTCTTGCCATTTATACCACCTTAGATAACAGATTTTAATCTGCTAGCTTCTCCTTTCGCTAATATTCCCTTATTTCTTCTTTGTCTAATTTGTTTACTAGAATCTTTAGCAGTTTTATGATTTCCACCAGATACTTTATAAACTAATGCTCCATTTTTTTTCTTTTTTAATACCTTTGATGAAGCTTTATGTGTTTTTTGTTTTGGCATAACTAAATCCTCTCCTTCTTATTTTTTTGGTGCCAATATCATAGTCATTGTACGACCTTCTAATCTTGGTTTAGCTTCTACTACACTTACTTCTGATAATTCATCAGCAAAACGTACTAGAACATCTCTACCTAAATCAGTATGTGCCATTTGACGGCCTTTAAATCTAATTGAAGCCTTGATTTTATGACCTTTTATTAAATAATTTTCAGCATTTTTCTTTCTTGTATTAAAGTCACCAATATCAATAGTAACTGATAATTGATACTCTTTCATATCTTTATTATTTGCTCTTTGATTTTTTAACGCTTCCTTAGCTCTTTTCTGTTTTTCATACTTATGTTTATTATAATCCATAATTTTTCCAACAGGTCTTTCATTACCAGGATTCATTAAAACTAAATCTAGTCCTGCATAAGATGCAAGTGTTAGAGCATCTTTTAAAGCTTTAGTACCTAATTGCTCTCCATTAGGACCAATTACCATTAATTCATTGACTTTAATTTGATCATTAATTAATAAGTCATCTTTTTTGACATTTGCTATTGTAAAGCACCTCCATATTATCAAAAAATGAATGCTAAATGCATTCATCCATATAAAAACCAATTCACTTTATTTTATGGCTTTTTACCTATCAGCTACTCTAAATATTGTGCCAATCAGGTGGACTCTTGCAATCGCTTTCCTTTTTCAAACAACTGTATTATTACATTTTTAATAAATATTGTCAAGTATCTTTAACAATATTTCATCATAATTTTATACATTTTATCTAAAATTATTCCCAAAATCAAAAAAAGATGATTACTCACCTTTTCTAAATAAACCTTTTCTTGGTTTCTTTTCAGTTTTTTCTTCTTTATTTTCTTTAACTTCTTCTTTAGAAGATTTCTTTTTATCGCTACCAAATAAAGCTTCTTTTCTTGATAAATTAAGTCTTCCACGATTATCATATCCTAAAGATTTAACAACAATTTCATCTCCAACTTTAACTATATCACTAGGCTTATTAACTCTTTCTTTATCTAATTGAGAAACATGTACTAAACCTTCACAACCAGGCCATAATTCAACAAAACATCCGAAATCTTCAACTTTAGTAACTTTACCATTATAAATTTTACCATCTTCAACTTCTCTAACGATTTGTTCAATTCTTTCCATAGTTCTATCAATAACTTCTTGATTAGTATGATAAACAATAACTCTTCCGTCATCTTCAATATCAATTTTAACAGCATCTTTATCAGAAACAGTCTTAACACCTTCTGGAGAACATTCTAAAATAATCTTAGTGATCATTTCTCCGCCTCTACCAATAACATCTTTAATCTTTTCTGGATCAATATTCATCATCTTAATCTTAGGAGCATATGGAGATAATTCTTTTCTTGGTTCAGCAATAACACTTTCCATTAAATCAAGAATTTGCATTCTAGCCTTTTTAGCTTGTTCTAATGCTTCTTTTAAGATTGCTTTAGTAACACCTTTAATTTTGATATCCATTTGTAATGCAGTAATACCTTTTCTAGTACCAGCAACTTTAAAGTCCATATCTCCCATATGATCTTCAAGTCCTTGGATATCTGTTAAAATAGTATATTTTTTACCTTTAGTAATAAGTCCCATTGCAATTCCTGCAACTGGTGCTTTAATTGGAACTCCTGCAGCCATAAGTGATAAACATCCTGCACAAATACTTGCTTGTGAAGATGATCCATTACTTTCTAATATTTCAGAAACAACTCTTATTGTATAAGGGAATTCTTCTTCAGATGGAATAACTTGTAATAATGCTCTTTCTCCTAATGCACCATGACCGATTTCTCTTCTTCCTGGAGCACCATATCTACCTGTTTCACCTACACTGAAATTAGGGAAATTATAATGAAGCATAAATCTCTTAGTATCTTCAAGACCTAAACCATCTAAAATTTGATGTTCTCCAATTGCACCAAGTGTTGTTGTTGCTAAAGCTTGAGTTTGACCCCTTGTAAATACAGCTGATCCATGAGTTCTAGGAAGTAAATCAATATATGCAGATAGAGGTCTAATTTCATCTAATGCTCTTCCATCAGGTCTTACATGTTTATTAGTAATTAAATCTCTAACAACTTCTCCTTCAATATTATTAACAATCTTAGTAACATCTTTTTCTATTGTTTCTACATCAGGATATTTTTCTAAGAAATAATTAATAGTTTCTTCTTTAACTTCATCAATTTTAGCATAACTTGCAAGTTTATCTTTAATTTGAACAGCTTCAAGCATTTTATCTTCAGCATATTCTTTAACTTCTTTTTCTAACTTTTCATCAATCTTAGCAAGTTCAACTTCAACTTTTTCTTTTCCAACAGCTTCAATAATACTCTCTTGGAATTCACATAACATCTTAACATGTTTTTGTCCAAACATTAATGCAGCTAACATATCTTCTTCACTTGCTTCATGAGCTCCTGCTTCAATCATACAAATATCATTTTTAGTTCCAGCAACTGTTACAGTAAGTTCACATTTATCTATTTGTTCACTTGTTGGATTGATAACAAATTCTTTACCAATTTTACCAACTACTACTCCAGCAACTGGTCCATCAAATGGGATTTTTGATATTCCAAGCGCTAAACTTGAACCAAATAATGCAGTCATTTCTGGTGAATTATTTGGATCTACTGATAATATCGTATTAATAACTTGTACTTCATTTCTAAAGTTTTCATCAAACATAGGTCTAATAGGTCTATCTATTTGACGAGCAGCAAGTGTTGCAGCATCAGTAGGTTTTCCCTCTCTCTTAATAAAACCACCTGGAATTTTACCAACTGAATATAATTTTTCATTATAAACAACTGTTAAAGGAAAGAAATCACCAGTTCCTACTGTATCACTCATAACAGCAGCAGATAACACAACTGTATCACCATATCTAACAAGTACAGCACCATCAGCTTGTTTAGCAAGTTCTCCAGTTTCAACAACTAATTTTCTTCCTAAAAAATCATAAACAAATTCTTTTTTCATTTTATCCTTCTCTCTTTTCAATATAAAAAGACACTAAAAAATATAGTGCCCTTATTTTCTAATATTTAATTTTTTAATAACTTCACGATATTTAACAACATCATTTTTCTTTAAATAATCTAATAAACTTCTTCTCTTACCAATCATTAAATGTAGTCCTCTTTTTGAATGATAATCATGTTTATTATCTTTTAAATGTTCTGTTAAATTGTTAATCTTATCTGTTAAGATAGCAATTTGTACTGAAGTATCTCCAGTATTTTTAGCATCTTTAGCAAATTCTTGAACTCTAGATGCAATTTGTTCTTTACTTACAGCCATAATTAAATCCATTCCTTTCTATTAAACATTAATCGGTTATAACCTAGTCTAAATTCCGAAAGGAAAATCTAAACCACGTTAAAACTTCAACTAGTCATAATATACTATATTTTATAATGAAAAGTCAAATGTATTTTCAATATTTATCTAACTTTTTTATAAATTAGAACTGAATCTTTCTCATTACGATTATGAATAATTTCAGTTAAACCTGTAAAAGATTTCAAATTCAATGGTAATTTTTTAAAAATCATTTTTAAAGAGACCTGATCATAAATTTCAGCCCATTCATCATAATATTTTGTATCATTAGTAAAATCATACAAATAACAAACTAATATTTTTCCATCTATATCCAATATTTTTGATAACTTATAAACTATATCATACAATTCTTGATTTTTTAAATATTGTCCTACATTAGAAAGCCATATATTATCATAAAATCTAGTTCCTGCAAAATTTTTTAAATCACAGGTTATAAATGTTGGTACAACCTTTTTTATCATTATCTTTAAAATTTCATAAGAATCATTATCTCTTAAATATAAATTACATTTTTCTAAAATACTTGTTCTATACTCATCATAATTAAATAAGTTCTCTCTAATTTTAATCAAATCATACGTATTAAATAACTCATCCCAAAACAGAAATGATTCAAAATCTAAATATCTTAATGTAACTTTAACTTTTTCATATATTTCTTTATTAAATACATATTTATTCTTTTTAAATACTTTCGGATAATCAATATACCTTAAAAACATTAAAAATTCTTCTCTATTTAAGCACAAAATACTTGCCATTTTTAGATAAAAATAATATTTTGTGAATAAATTGATATCTACAACAGTTATATCTTTGCAATTACAATAAATTGCATTTAAAACTTGATCACAAGATGAACCTACCGTTAATAAATTCTTATCTTTTAAATCAAATAAATTAATATATCCTGAAATATTTTCAGTAGCAAAAGGATAAATATTAGAAAAATAATTATTATGTTTATTATAATTATTTTCTATTTTATCTATCGCTATTTTTAAATTACTATTTAAATCATTCATAAAAATCAATTATTATTATTTTCTCTTATATATATACTTTTTAACATTTGATTCACTTAGTAATCCATCATCTATTACTGAATCTATAACTTCTTTGTTACCAGAATTTAAAATAACTCTTAATAATTTACATTTTGTTAAATAATCAAGCTCATCTTTAAAATTAATTAGAAATTCAATTGCCATGTTTTCATTGTTTTCAATAATAATTTCACTAGCAAATTCATTAACATTAAATTTTTCAACTAGTATCTCTGCTAAATCTTCATCTAAATAGTCAGCTTTACAAATAGCTTTTTTTAATTTTATTGTATTTTCATTATTTAAATTATGAGTATTAAGATATGCTGAAAGTGCATGATTATTTATATTATCAACATTTTCTAAAAATACATCAACTTCACGATTTATTATAAGTTTTAATCCATTATTAGAAGCATAATTATTATATTTTTCAATTAATACTTGAATTTTTTTATATTCATTAAGATAATAATTTTTTTCATTTTCCCCATCATTACAGAAATATACTTCTTCATAATGTTTATTTACTAACTCTGAAAATAATTCACTTATTTTACGTCCTACAACCATCATTAAAGTTTTTTCACTTATTTTTTGTTTCATTTTATTTACAAAAAAACTAAAATACTCATCTGTAGGAGTAATATTTCGACTTAAATCACCTATGTATTGAAATTTATCCAATTCTTTTTGATATACCTTGATATTTATTAATTTGTTTAATGGTGTAGAAAATTTAATATATTCCTTTTGTATTGGACATAAAATCTTTTTATCTACAAGTTCTTTTATTTCATCAACACTATATTTTTTTGTTTGTAATTCAAATGAATCTTCACATGCACATTTAATTCCTAAATTATGTAAATATACAACTTTGGTATCAAATAAACCAGGCATCGGCTCTAAAACAATTTTATCAACAGGAATTGTTACTACTTTTGTGTATTGTTTATTATCCCTATATCTTAGATACTCTAATAAATCATCACTCGTAAATTTAATATTAAAAAATCTTTTTGCAATTAAATAATAATTTAATTCATTACTTGGATTATTTAAAAAATTTAAAATATCATTATATTCATTTCCTTCTCGTTCTGGCAAACGGACAATATTTAACTGTTCAACTACATCTTCATCGCAACTAATTTCTTTATCTTTCCAAAAAATTCTCACTTAAAATAACCTTCTATCTTGTTTTAACTTTCACATCTTCTTTTTTTACATCACCAAATAATCTTGATTCATCACCAGCAAGTGCTAATGCATAGTTATATAAAGAATTTGTTCCAGCATATTCAGTATTAACTAATTTAAGATTAGTAAAATCTGTTAAAATTACAGTTCCATTTTCAAACTCTACTTGTACTTTATCATCATCATCCCAATCCTTCCATGAAACTACTTTCTTAACAAATACACCATTTTCATTTTCAATGATACAGTAATCAAAATTATAATTTAAACTATATGTTTTATTCCAACCATTTGATTCAAGTCTAGTACTCAAATTTTGTAGTTTATCATAACTTGTCACTTTTGAAACTTCACCACCTGATAATTCAACTGCTAAATCATAAACATTATCATAATCAGTTGCTCTAACTAGTCCTACATTTTGTACGCCAGTCAAAACTTGTAAACCATCTGCTGTTGAGTATTCAACAACTTCACCAGAATAATCTGAATAATTATCAACTTTAGCAATCATTGTCCCCTCACCATTGTAATCAATAACTGCATTAAATTCTTTTACAGTATCAAAATTATCTCTATTTGAATTTAATTTACTACATGCCTTAATTCCACCAAATACTAAAAATCCTCCAATAGTAAGAGCACTAACAACTAGCTTAGCATTTTCAAAACTATCACTACTATAATATCCCATATAAATTTCCCCCTTGATTAGGGCATACTATAACATAAAATCAGCATTTTGTAAATATGCATAAATCTTAAAAGTCAAGGGTTATAATAAATTCAACCTTGTTTCGCCCTTGACTATTAAAAATTCATTCCAATAAATCACTTATTATTGACTTAATAATTTGATTTATTTATTATTAAATTAACTTATTTATATTGTACTTTTTTAGGTACTAATCCCCAACATATTCTGCACTATCAAATCTTAAGTATTTCTAAAAATATTTTTAATAACCATAATTAAAAGATAACATTTAAAATGTTTTCCTAATTATTTTGTACAATATGTTATTGTTTCGTCAACATTGTTTGATATAATAATATCCCTTATTCCGCCATTTTCCGGCAAACTATTACATTTTACTAAATAAAAATTCTGATTTTTTGATTTATAAATTTGAGATCCACCGTCATTAGCAGTTGTATACAAATCCATTAAAGAAATAATGTCTTCTATAGAAATTGAATCATTGTTTAATTGTTCTTTTAAGTTAATTTCATCACCATTTTCTTTAATAAACTTTGGATTAGGAAAAGTAGAATATATTGTTGTTTGTTCATTTAATTTATAAATTTCATACATATCATTTGTTTTTTTCTTTTCATCATTTTCTTTAACTGAGCATCCTGATAGTAAAATTAACGCAAAAATAGCAATTATGATTTTTTTCTTCATTATCATTAGTCTCCTTTCTAAAATAATTATATCAAATATTTAAACATTATAAAATTACAATTTCAGTTATATCATCTAAATAAATTTTTTCATTAT
>CAKOKM010000004.1 GCA_934091015.1 uncultured Bacilli bacterium
GCTCCGTGGGATTATCTATATAATAATGAAATAATAATAACGCCAGGATATGAATTAGACGATAAACTACCATATTACAATAATATTGATATTAATGATATTTTAAAAATTCAATCAATAGATGAAATTCATGAAAAGATTAAATCAGTTAAAGATGCTAAAATGAAAGTATTAAAAAAAATTATAGATCGTTAGTCTATAATTTTTATTTTAATTTATCTTTTAATATTTCATTAACTTTAACTGGATTTGCTTTTCCTTTAGTTTCTTTCATAACTTGTCCAACAAAGAATCCAAATAAATTTGTTTTACCATTATGATAATCTTCTATTTGTTTTTGACTATTTGCTAAAATATTATCTACAATTTTAATTAATTCACTATCATCAGATATTTGAACCATTCCTTCATCAACAATTATTTTTTCAGGTTCTTCTCTTCTATCTAAACATAAATTAAATAATTCTTTAGCTTGTTTAGAAGATATTTTATTCTCACTTAAATTGCTAATAATAACACTTAATCTACTAGGCGTTACAAAACATTCATCTATTTCAATATTTTCTTTAGAGATATATCCTAATATAGTTGAAATAATCCAGTTTGCTGCTGTTTTAGCATCAATTCCTAATTTAATACATTCTTCAAAATATAAAGCAATTTTCTTTTCTTTAACTAATATGTTTGCATCATAACTAGATAAATTATACTCACTCATATAATTGTTTTTACGTTCATAAGGAAGTTCTGGTATTGATTTAAAAATTTTTTCTTTCCATTCTTCATTTATTTTAATTTTAGGAATATTTGGCTCCACAAAATATTTATAGTCAATAGCATCAACTTTAGAACGCATTCTAATTGTTGTACCAGTTGTATCATCAAATCTTCTTGTTTCTTGTTCAATTTCATCTTGTTTTCCATTCTTAATTAAATCTAATTGTCTTTGAACTTCATAATTAATAGCATCCCTAACCCCACTAAATGAATTAACATTTTTAATCTCAACTTTAGTTCCAAGTTCATCCGTATTACTTAAAGAAATATTTACATCACATCTAACTTGTCCTTTTTTAGAGTCAGCATCAGATATTTCTGTATATTGATAAATACTTCTCATATATTCTAAGAAAGTAATAACATCGTTTACATCATGAAAGCAAGGAGTTGTAACAAGTTCTAAAAGAGGTACTCCTGCTCTATTATAGTTAATTTTACTAGCCTTTTCTTCATGTGTCATCTGAGCTGAATCTTCTTCTAAATGAATATTATCAATTCCTACTTTAAATATACTTCCATCTGCTCTTTCAATATCAATAAATCCATCATATCCAATTGGAGCAGGTATTGTATTTTGAGTTATCTGATATCCCTTAGGTAAATCAGGATAGTAATAATTCTTTCTTTCAAAATATAAATATTCTGGTTGTTTACAATTAAGAATCTTACTCATCATTAGTCCCATTTCAACACATCTTTTATTTACCACAGGAAGAGTTCCAGGAAAGGCCATATCAACTGGTCTAACATTTATATTAGGAGTATCAGAATAACCATTCTTAGCACTTGAAAATACTTTACTATTAGTTTTAGAAACCTCACAATGCATCTCAATTCCAATAGTTAATTTATAATCATTCATGATTTACCTCCTTAGCGATTTGATTTTTATAAGGCATAACACTTTCTAAAGCATAAGCAATATTTAAAACATTTTGATCATCGTAACAATTACCAGTTATATTTACTCCAACCGGCAAATTATCAATAAATCCATCTGGAATAGTTATTGATGGGAATCCGCCAAAATTACCGACTTGTAAAAACTCATCAAGTACTGAAGTATTTTCATCAATCATATCTAAAGATCCATCAATATGTTTAGCAACACCTACTCCAACCGGCATAATCATTGCATCATACTCTTTAAAATAATTCTTCATTATATCAACAATTAATCTTCTAACTCTTTGAGCATTAATAAAATATCTCTCTTGATTTTCTTTTTGTAAAACATAAGATCCAATTATAAATCTACGTTTAATTAAAGAAGAAAAGTTCTTAGTACGATAATTCTTCATCATTTCAATGTAATTTTTACCATCTTCTCTAGGTCCAAAAATAAATCCTGTTAAATTAGACATATTACTTGTTGCTTCAGCGCATGATAACACGACATAAACTGATGGTAATGCATTAAGTATCTTTTTATCAATAGATACACCTGTAACACTTGCACCTATTTCTTCTAATTTTTTAATTGTTTCATGATATATTTTTAAATGTTTTTTAAGTTCATCGTTCATATTAGGATAATTTTCTTCATCAATTAATTCCTTAATATAAAATAATTTTTTGCCTTTAATATCTTTATCTAAATTGTCATATAAATGCATATTTGTTGAATCAAATGAAGTCATATCATTTTCATCAATACCTTTCATATTATCTGTAACAATTGCTGCATCTTCAACACATCTAGTTAAAACTCCACATGTATCTAAACTAGATGCAAAAGGAAATAATCCATATCTAGAAATCATTCCATAAGTAGGTTTATATCCAATAATTCCGCAATAAGCTGCTGGTTTACGAATTGAATCACCAGTATCTGATCCTAATGCATAAGGATAAACTCCTGCAGCCACCGCGCAAGCAGATCCTGCAGATGATCCCGCACACATTCTAGTTCTATCCCACGGATTTAATACTGTGCCAGTATGACAAGTTGTTCCTGTTCCACCCATTCCAAATTCATCAAGAGCTGTTTTATTAGTTGGAATAGCACCTGCTTTATACAAATTGCTTACAGCAGTAGCATCAAAAAACGGAACATAATCTTTTAAAGTATTAGATGAACCAGTTGATAATATTCCTTTAGTTGAATAATTATCTTTAATTCCAAAAGGTATACCAGAAAGTAAATTATCGGTTACATTACCACCTTTAGCATCATTTAAAATAGTTACAAAAGCATTATACTTATCTTCTACCACATGAGACAATTTAATAGATTCCTTAACAAGTTCATCACTAGTAACTTTACCACTTATTAAATCCTCATGTAATTCTTTAATAGTTTTATTAAGCATCATTTACACCACCTTTGGAAGTACTACTGAAGCACCATCATTTAGATCAGAGTTAGCAAGTAATTCTTCTCTTGGAACAGACTCTTCAACTACATCTTCTCTTAATTCAGCATAAAAATTATCTAATGCATGAGTCATAGGTACAACCTCACTTATATTATTAATCTCATTTATTTTATTAATATTCTTATCAATAATTTCAAACTCATCAAATACCATATCAGTTTCTTCATCAGTTAAACCAATCATCAGTAAATCAGCAAGTTTTCTTATTTTTTCTTTTGTAAAATCCATAATTCCTCCTTAACTTAAAGAAAAAAGAATAAATATTCTTTCTCCTATGGATATAATCTATTAGGTCCTCTAAAGATAAATTGAGCATCTCTAATATGATCAAGTCCTAATAACAATAAAGTTAATCTATCTACTCCAATTGCAAATCCGCCATGAGGTGGCATGCCATATTTAAAGAATTGCATGTAAAATTCAACATCTTTAGTTAAACCTTTTTCATCCGCATTACATCTTAAATGATCATATCTATGTTCTCTTTGTGATCCACTAGTTATTTCCATACCTCTCCATAATAAGTCATATCCTTGCGGAACATCATTTTCATCTCTCATATGATAGAAAGGTCTTTTGGCCTTATTATAATCAGTTATGAATAAGAATTCAGATCCATATTCTTCCATTGCAAATTTACAAGCTAACTTCTCAGTTTCCGCATTTAAATCTCCAATATCATGTTCCGGTATTTTATAACCATATCTTTTTTCTAATTCTTTATATAAATCAAACAATTTAATTCTAGGAAATGACTTGTCAGGAACAATAACTTCTTGACCAAATCTAGACTTAATTATATCTCCAAAATTTTCTTTTAATTTACCTAAGGCATAAGTAAGCATTTCTTCTTCTAAATGCATAACATCTTCATATGAATTAATATAAGCAAATTCAAGGTCAAATGAAGTAAATTCAGTACAATGTCTATTAGTGTTAGAGTTCTCTGCTCTAAATGCTGGAGCAACTTCAAAAACTCTTTCTAAACCAGAAGCAATAGCCATTTGTTTATAAAATTGCGGACTTTGTGCCAAATAAGCTTTATCATTAAAATATTTAACTTCAAACACAGATGAACCAGATTCAGAAGCAGTACCAATAATCTTAGGAGTATGAATTTCAGTAAAATCATTTTTATATAAATAATCTCTTAAATATTCAACAAAAGCACTTTGAATAGGCATAATATATTCTTTAGCATCACATCTTAAATCAATCCATCTATAATCTAACTTCTTATCAGGTAATGCGTTTTCTTCAATTGGATATGCATCAGCTAGTGATAAAATTTCTACACTTTCTGGTAAAAATTCCTTACCACCATCTTTAACATATTCACTCATAACCATTTTACCAGTAAATGATACAAAAGAACCAGTTGTTAAAGTAGCGCAAACATTTGCAAGTTCTTCTTTAATTTTATCAACAGAAACTTGAATATATCCAGTTCTATCTTTTAATTTAATAAAAATCATATATTTTGTATTTCTAATAGTTTTAATCATTCCTGAAATTTTAGCTAATTCATTTTCTTCTAAATTTTTTATTAATGTTCTTTCCATAAATAATCCTTTCTAAAATTAAAATTCACAGTTACCCGGTGTTCTTGGGTAAGGAATAACATCACGAATATTATCAATACCTGTTATATAAATAAGTAATCTTTCAAATCCCATACCAAATCCAGAATGTACACAAGTACCATATTTTCTTAAATCTAAGTACCAAGAAAGTTCTTCTTTATTCATTCCAAGTTCATCCATACGTTTTACTAGCTTTTCATAGCTTTCTTCTCTTTGAGATCCACCCATAAGCTCACCAGCACCTGGTACTTCTAAATCAACAGCAGCAACTGTTTCTCCATCTTCATTTTGTTTCATATAAAATGCTTTAATATCTTTTGGCCAATTCTTAATAAATACAGGTCCATTAAAGTATTCTGTAATATATTTTTCATGTTCTTTAGCAATATCTTCACCATATTCTGGCTCAAATTCCCACTTAACATCAGCGTTCTTTAAAATAGTAATAACATCTTTATGATCAATTCTTGTAAATTTACTATTAACTAATCTAGTTAACTTATCTATTAATCCTTTTTCTACAAATTGATCTAAAAATTTCATTTCATCTTTCGCATTTTCTAATACATAACTAACAACATATTTAAGCATATCTTCCATTATGTCCATATCGCCTTCTAAATCACAGAAGGAAATTTCCGGCTCAATCATCCAGAACTCAGAAGCATGAACTTTCGTATTTGAGTTTTCTGCTCTAAAAGTAGGACCAAAAGTATAAGTTTTCTTAAACGCAGTTGCAAATGTTTCAGCCTCTAATTGGCCACTAACAGTTAATCCCGTTGTTTTGCCATAAAAATCTTTTTCTGGTTCATATTTACCACTTGATGCTATACGATTTAAATCAAGAGTTGTAACTTGGAACATTTCTCCAGCTCCTTCACAATCAGAACTAGTTATAATTGGAGCATGAAAATATACATAATTACGATCTTGAAAATATTTATGAATTGCCATAGCAGCAACACTTCTTACTCTAAATACTGCATTAAAAGTATTAGTTCTAGCTCTTAAATGGCCAACTTCTCTTAAAAACTCTCTAGTATGTCTTTTAGCTTGAATTGGATAAGTTTCATCAGCAAGGCCAAGAATTTTAATACTTTCTGCTTTAAGTTCAAAATCTTGGTTACCACTAGATTCAACAATAGTTCCTGTAACTTCTAAACTAGAGCCAACAAGAACTTTATTAATTTCTTCATAATTACTTAAACTAGTATCATAAACAACTTGTAAAGTATTAATAGTTGTTCCATCAGATAGTACTATAAAAGCAAAATTTGAACTCTTTCTATGATTTCTAACCCATCCTGAAATTGTAACCTTTTTTCCAATATAACTTTCTTTAAATAAATCTTTTATATCCATAATTAACACTCTCCTATAATTTCATATCTAAATAATCAGATAAATCATTAATATTTACTTTTTCTTCTTCTTTAGTAACATTGTCCTTAACATTTACCATCATATCTTCTAAATCTTTATCATTTAATATAACTAAATATTTTGCATTAAATCTATCAGCTGCTTTAAATTGTCCCTTTAATCCTTTTCCTAAATAATCCATCTCAGTTGTAAATCCATTTAATCTTAAGTTTTGAGCAATATATAAAGCCGTATCTTTTTCAGTATCAGAAACATACATAATATATACATCAACATCATTATTAACAGGAATATTTACATGAGCCATATCTAAGCACATCATTAATCGATCAAAACCAATCGCAAAACCAACAGCTGGAACACATGGCCCATCCAAGCTTTCTACTAAATTATTGTATCTTCCGCCACCACCAATTGCTAGTGTATCAATTCCATCAATGTTTACATTAATTTCAAATACTACATGATTATAATAATCAAGTCCTCTGACTAGATTAGTGTTTTCCTCATAATTTATTTCTAATAAATCAAGTTCTTCTTTTAATTTATTATATCTATTTAAACTTTCTTCATTTAAATAATCAGCTATCTTAGGAGCATTCTTAATTATATCTTTATCTCCATCAACCTTACAATCAAGTATTCTTAAAGGATTAGTTTCAAATCTTCTTTGACAATCTTCACATAAATCTTTAATATGAGGTTTTAAATAATTAGTTAAAGCATCATGATATTTTTCTCTTGATTTTCTATCTCCTAAAGTATTTATTTTAATAACTGCATCAAGTCCTAATAAATTGAAGATATTATAGCATAAAGAAATAATCTCAACATCACTAGCAATATCATCTGATCCAATCATTTCTACACCAAACTGTGTAAACTCTCTATTTCTTCCTGATTGTGGTCTTTCATAACGATACATCTTCTCATTATAATAAACTTTAACTGGTTCAGTCATATTACCATATAACTTATTTTCAATAAACCATCTAACAATTCCCGCAGTTCCTTCTGGTCTTAAAGTTAAATTTCTATCTCCTCTATCTTTAAAATCATAAGTTTCTTTACTAACTAAATCACTAGTTTCTCCAGCACTTCTATGAAATAAACTTGAATCTTCAAATACTGGAGTCTCTACATTAACAAAATTATATTTAGAGCATATATCTCTTAATATTTCATTAACATACTCTCTTTTTTTGGCATCTAATCCATAAATATCATAAGTACCTTTTTGTTTTGTTATCATTATATTCCTCTTTCTATAAATAAAAACAAGTAAAATAATAGCATAAGGGCGAATATATCCGCTGTGCCACCTTATTTCACTTGTTTAAAAGCCTTATTAAACTTGTAACGTAGTTTATCCCGATTGTCATTAATTAAGAATGTCTCACATTTATCCATATTTAAGTATTTTCACCAAACAACTCTCTCTAACAAATAATTACAATAAATGATTTTTCTTTAACAATATACCTATATTTTACTTTATTTTTTACTATAAAGTCAAACTAAATTATCAGTCAAACCAAAAAATTAACTTCTCTCTTCAATAATAAAAAGATTAAAATAAATTTTAGCATTTGCTAACATCAATTAATGATTTGATTTTTGCTCTAAAATTATCTTTAGATTCAAATAAAGGTATATAAAATTTAGCATTTTCTAAAAAAGCGCCTTCTGTATTTACACCATCAAGTGGTGCAATAAACTCTACATCAGAACATATAGCACCTATTAATGATTTATTACGCACCTTTTGTGGATTTATTTTTGTTCCTTTACTTCCAGTAAAATTCGTGTAATCAACAGCAACATCATCAAATGAACCAATGAACTCTACATCTGTACATATCGTACGGAATAATGTTTTCCAAAGTACGGTTTGAGGATTAATTATCGCACCCTTGCTTCCTTCAAAACATACATATTGTACACTAACTTCGTCAAAATTCCCAACAAATGTAACTCCCTGACAAACACAATTATATAATGATTTCTCATACAAAGTTTGAGGATTAATATTTACATTTTGAAGTTTGGAAAAATCAAAACCATTAGTATTAAAATCTTCAAATGAAAAATTACTAAAATCGATTTTTTCTAATATATCCATTGGTATATTTGGTGCAAAAACCTTACCTCTTATTTCTTTATGTGCTCGACCATCTTCTATATAAGTCTCAATTTTTGGAATAAAAAATATTTGTTCTATAACCTCTTTATCAATATTTAATCTTATTAATGACTGACCATTATAATTTTGCACTTCCTCAATCAAAATTTTTCTTAATTCATCATATTTAACTACTTCCATAAAAATAAATTCCTTTCTTATTTAATATTATCAAGTATTTAGACATAATTAATTTTTTTACTAGTATTAAGCAATTTTCTTCGGGTGACATTGTTTCTATAAAATGTTTATGGACATCTTATTAATAACGCTGACCTTTATTTCTTTGAAATAGACAAATTATAAATAAAAATGGCACTCATTTGCAAAGATAAGTGCATACAACAATTTTTTGAGTAGACATTCAAACTTAGTAAACTAAATGTTTCCTTTTTTATTTTATGCAAGTTTTCTTGCTAAATACATATTATCATAAAACATGGCTCAATTCAAACTAACTATCATATTTATCCAATAATTCGAAAAAAATTATTACTAATTAAAATAATTTAATCAATATGAAGTTCACTCCATTCCCTTCTAGATAAATACAATTTTTTCTCTCGTTCAATCTTGTGCTCGGAAATATGAGGATTAGAATCTATAATTTCTTTTTCGAATTCATTATTAAAATTTTGTAATTCCATCATCAATAACTCAATTTGACATAATAAAAATCTTGAGTCATCACTATTCTTAATTTTATCAATTTCACTAATTACATATTTTAAATGTTCAAATTGACTTCTTAAATCTTTAGTTGCTATACTTAAATTCACAGTATCTTTAATATTAGAATATTCCAATTTTTTATTGTCAGCTAATTTTTTAATAACATCAACTGTAGATTGAGGTGTTAATTCATTCGGTAAAATATCTGGATTAAATATTAAATTATTTAAATATATTTTTCTTTTATAATCGTTTATCATTTTATTAGCACCATAACCATTTACTTCTAGACACATACAGTAAGGAGAACCTTTAGTTTTATAAATAATTGGATTTTCCAAATAAGCTGAATCAATTTCAATATTATCTAAAAATTCAAAATTATCGCATCCTAAGCCATGACTATATTCAAATCTGGTATTTGTAAAATCTAATGACTCTCCATAATAAACTTCACTAAAACCAAGTTTTTTCAATTTTAATGCAATTTCTTTAATAATTTCTATATTTTCTATATTATTTTGAATATAATCATAAAAATAATCTTCAGTTAATCCATTCCAACGATTGCCTGCTTTATCATAACTTTGAACAGTCATACGACTTAAACAAAAATATTTTTTCATAATTTCAATAGTGTGTTGATGTTTTTCTATAAAATTTTTATATTTTTTAGAATGAATAGAAAATTTTCCTAACATGACATGATAAACCTCATTAACTAAATCTTTACATGATTTAGACTTTATTAATAATTCTAAATCATCACAAAATGTTCTATAATCATCACCTAACTCACATAGTACAATTAATCTATCTATATCTATCCTTTTACATTCGCTTTCCCATTTATACGCTATTAAATTCATTAAACTCAACCTCCCTAAACAAAAAGTATCTTACCATACCATAAATAAAACTTCAATAATTTCTTCAATAAAATCAACATACAATTTTTCACCTAAAAATAAATAAAAATTAGTTATATTTCAAACTAATTCTTATATAAAAATATTTTTAAAATCTTGTACCTATTAATGTTTCTAAAAATACATACAAGCTCATCAAATCCTCAAAAATCTTATATCATTAAAATATTTGCGGATTTTTATAAAAAATTAGAAACTTTATTTAAAATAAATCCTTTTACTTTCATTACTTTCATTAAAAATATAAGAATTATTTAATTGTTCTTGTTTTAATAATAAATTTTTATCTCTTAATGATATATCGCCAGCTATAGTAGCTCTATAGAATTCCGGGCCTCTTTTAGAAAAAATTAAAACAAAATTTCTTATAATAAGTTCAGACATTCCACTATGATCTTGATTTAATAATATTTTTTTAGCTATGTTTACATCATCAAACTCATTTAATACTTCCATTATTTCTAAAACATTTTCAATATCCATTCCACTATAACAACCATTTAATGAGGTTTGAACATAATCTTCCCACAATTTATAATTTTGTTTATAAATTAATTTTTCTCCTCTTTCTAAGAATTCTAAATATTTGTCTGAATTATTTCTTTTAGTATCATAATAATCATCTAATAAAACATTTTTCTGTTTATCATATTCTTTTTTAGTCATTCCATAAACTTCATTAAACGCTAAATCCATAGATATATTATCTGAATATAATAAATGACCATTAAATTCACAGCAAATACTTCTATTATTTTCTTTTGCCTTTATCAAATATTTAACAATTTCTTCTAGATTTAAACCAATCAAAAACTCAACTTCTTTTTCCATTATATAGAGTAACCCTCTTTCTTAGTAAAGATTATCTACTATTTTCTTAAAATAATCAAGATAAAAGTTAAGTTAAGTTATAATAATATATTATTCTAAATAATTACTAAAGTAAAAATATAATCTAAAAAAAATAACAATGAAATTAACATTTAACAAAGATAATAAATTAAAATTTATTATTTTCGGCTATCGCCTGTATTTTCCTGCTTCATAAATAAAGTGAACTTTAATCTACACAGAATTAAATTCCAGTAGTCGCTACCGTACATTCTTTTTTTAATTGTATTTTTATTGGTTATTAACCATATTTGGATAATTATTTTTAATCCATTTTTAAAGTTGTAATTAATACTATATATGACATACGCATGTTTGTTAATAAAAATCATTCATTTGATATTTTAGCATGAAATATCGTGTATTTTTTATTGACTTTATAACTGATAATTTGATATTCTATTACCTAAGGAACATTTAATTGTTTAGGTGATTACCTCTAATCTAGCAATAGAAAGAGGTGATAGTTGTGAATAAGAAATTATTATATTTTATAATATTTAATCTATTTATAATTATTTTTATTTTATTTTACTTCATTATTAAAATGATCGTGTTAAAATAAAAACCACCATAAACAGGGGGTTTTGTGAAAACTTTGCAAAAGGTAATCACTTAGCATCCAAAATTAAGTGTTCCTTTTTTTATTTTATGTAAGTTTCCCTTACACATTCATATTATCAAATTTTAACAATTTGTACAAGTACAAATAACGCAATTTCATACATTCGTATATTAATAAATATTATACAAGCTCCTCTAAAGCCTTTTTAAGCTTATCTATCATCGTAATAATTTCTTCTTCACTTTTAGCAAAAGTAAATCTTCCAACTAATTCATTTTCATTAGGCCAAGCAATACTTTTTCCAATTAAATATCTTAAATTAATTTTTTTATATAAATAAATTAATAAATCTTCGTCATCATTTATTATTCCATCTTCATGTCGTTTTCCCTTAAATTCCGTAAAATCTAAAACAATAAAAAAACCAGCTTTAACATCACATTTAATTTTAACTTCATTTATTCCTTTATTTATATCATAATTAGGAGCATACTTTCTAATAGTTTCAACCACCATATTACGATATTTCTTATCACAACAATCAATTCCCATAACCATTGTTTTAAACAAGTTATAACGATACTTATATTCTTCTCTTAGTTTACTAAAATATTTGTTATATTCTCTCTCACCACTGTCAAACGCACTAGCAAGTGCTTCACCAATAATTGCCGGAACTGCATCAAGTTCTCTAAATATTTTATTAACAATTTCTCTAATAATTATTTCATCAGCAACAACAAATCCCGCCCTTAAACTTGCCATTCCATAAGATTTAGAAAGTCCAAATAAAGATATCGTATTTTTAAACATACCATCTAAACTTGCTATCGGTTTAGCAATATCCCCATCAAAACATATATTACGATAAATTAAATCATCAATAATAAACATATTGTTATCTTTAATAACCTTGCCAAGTTCTTCTAATCTTTCTTTTTCACACCCTCCCATATAATTTCCTAAAGGATTATTCGGATTACTATTCAAAAAAGCAACTACTCTAGGAACATAATCTAAATCTTTATATTTATCCTTAAGTTCATCATTAATTTCCTTAACCTTATCGTCTAGCCTCTTAGGATTAATTAAATAATTATCCTCTTCTAGTAAAGGAACAACCTCAACATTAACATTTAATCTTTCTGGTTTAAAAGTAAATAATCCATAATTAGGAGCCGTAGTTATAATTACATCATATGGTCTAGCAATTATATCTATAACATAATTAAAAGCCTGACTAGTAGATGCACACATCGTTAAATTATTAACCGATAATCCCTTACTATCAATATCGTTATAATCATATGCATCATCATTCTTAACACCAATTTTTTCTACATAATCAAGAAGAACTTTTCTAACCCTGTCATCACCTTCAGAATAAGGATATTTATATAACTCATTACCATGAATATAACTATCTAGTCTTTTAATAATAGGAGGATAAGCATCATAGCTTAAAGGATTTCCACTTGTAAAATTAATATCTTTTTTACTATCATATAAATTATTTAAAATATAATCATATACACTAAATCCATCTTCAACACCTTTAACATATTTAGAAAAAGGTTTATTATCCATTCTTTTCCCTACATTAGGAAATCCAAACTTTCTTTCTTTCAAATAAGGATATCTCTTTAAAATATCGCTAAATAGCTTATCCATAATTATTCACTCCTAACTTAAAAACTTTTCATTTATTTTCTTAATAAAATTATACCCATTCTTTCTAAAACATTTTATTGTCTTATTTTCCATTAAAACTTCAATCTTACTTATATTATTAAATACCTTATTTTCTCCATCGAATGTGATTAATAAATCATTCGTATTACTTGGAATCAATGCAATTAATTTATCATCAGGAAGTACTAAAGGTCCTAATAAATTACGATAAGTTTTACTATTTAAAGGAGCAATAGGTGTTATTTGTAAACTATGAAAAGTATTATAAACAATGGCACCACCTAAACTTAAATTATAAGCTGTTGAACCAAAACTAGTCGATATTACAACTCCATCACCTACAAAATTTTCTAAATGTTCATTGTCTATCTCTACATTTAATTTTAAAGTTTTAAAATCACTAGATCTAAACACAAATTCATTTAAAGCATTTAACTCATATATTTTATCTCCATCATATATTTTTGTTTTAACAACTTTAATTTCTTCCTTAAAATAGTTATTATTTTTTAAATCAGCAATAAGTTCATCTAGTTCCTCAGTATTAATATCTTGAGCAAAACCGAGTGTTCCTGTATTTACTCCTAAAAATAAAGCATCACTATTAAAGCCCGTATCCCTAACCATTCTAAGAAAAGCCCCATCGCCACCTATTGCAATAGCATAATCATAGTTATCATTATCTAAAATGAAGCCACTATCTTCTAATTTCTTAGCTAACTTCTCATAAACCTTAATAGACTTTTCGTTATTATTATAAAATATTTTAACTTTCATCTTACTTATAAATCTCTAATAAATTTTTACTTATACTTTCCATAATATATTTTTTATTATTTAATCTAGTATCATTTATTGCAATTAATTCATATTCATAATATTTGTCACTATTTTTATCATAAATTGCATAATAAATTTTATTATCATCACCAAATAAATTATTTTCATCAACTCTATTAATCTTACCTGTAATTCCAACACCAATATCACTATTAGCAAAATCACTAATATTTTTAGCCATTTCTCTAGCCACATTCATACTATAAACTGAATATTTATCAATTACTTCCTTACTAACTCCCATTTTAATCTTATACTCATTGGAATAAGTAACTGCACTAAATTTTAAAACATTACTTGATCCATCTATATCTGTTATCGAACTAGCCACAAATCCACCAGTACAAGATTCCATAGTTGCAATTGTCATTTTCTTTTCTATTAATAAATTAACTACATCTTTCATAAAGTTTTTCCTTTCTTATATACTCTAAAACATCTTTATCAAGATACCTTTTTATTATATCATTTTTATTAATATTATTCCTAATAAAAGTAGAACTTATATCACTATTTAATATATCCGTAACAACAATATTATCACTCGCTACTATTTTATCATTGCCTCTATTAATAACCAAAAACTTATATTTACTTAAAATATATTCACTATTTTTCCAAGTACCAATTTGCTTTAAATTATCAGCACCCAATATAAAATAAATTTCATCACCTAAATATTTTTTCTTAAAATAATCCAAAGTTTCATAAGTATAAATAACTCTATCTTGATCTTCATAATCGCTTACTATCATATCATTATAATCTTTAGTCATCATCTTAAGCATTTTGATTCTATATTTTATATCAATAAGATCATCTTTATTATACTTATTACCTGTTGGAACAAATATCACTTTATCTAAATGTTTGAGTTTTAATAACTCCTTAGCAATATATAGATGCATTAAGTGAGGAGGATTAAATGATCCTCCAAAAATACCTATTCTCATAACTATCTTTTCAAATAAGGAATAGTATATTTATGTAATGAATTATTATGTAACTTTTCTATTTTACCTTTAACAATCTCATCTTCTAATGTACCACTCAAATACTTTTCAATATCACTATATTTTACACCTAATTTATCTTCATCACTTAATCCAGATAATCCATCACTTGGAACCTTATATAATACTTTTTCTGGAACATTTAGATATTCACCAATTGCAATAACTTCACTAACCGTATAATCTGTTAAAACACCAATATCATGAACTGAATCTCCACCTTTAGTAAAATATCCAACATAACATTCACATTTATTACTTGTACCTGCAACTATATAAGTTTTACCCTTAATAGCTGAATATAACGCTGCTAAATAATAACAACTTGCCATTCTAAGTCTAGGTTTTAAATTTATTTCGCTGTTTTTTAAATCTTCACTTGTAAAGTTACCTAACTTATCAATTTCTTTAGTAAATACATCAAAAGTATCAGTTAAATCTAAGTTAATTAGTCCAAAACCAAATGTATCAGCAACTAACTTAGCATCACTTTTATCTTCCGCTTTAGAGTGGCAAGGTAAAGTAACACCTAATACATTTTCTCTTCCAATTGCCTCACACATAATCGCTGCTACAACTGCTGAATCTTTACCTCCACTAATACCTAAAACACATCCTCCTAAATTATTCTTTTTATAATATTCTCTAATAAAATTAATTAATTTTTTAGTTTCTACTTCTTTATTAAACATAAACCATTCCTTCTTTCTTTTTCTAAACTAATTGCTAAAAGTGAATTAGCATCTTTTATATAATTTAAATTTATTAATTCATCCAATTCTTCAAAACTACACTTGATAGCCTTTATAAATTCCCCTTCATCTAAATTTTGCTTGCATACTAGTTTACATCCTTTAAAAACAAATATGTGATTTAACGCTCCACTTATACCTTGATCTTGATAAAAGGCTTTAATATAGTAAGTCTCATTAGGAACATATCCCGTTTCCTCTAAAAACTCCCTTTTAGCCGCATCTAATATTGATTCATTATCATTAACATATCCAGCCGGTAAATTAGCAAGAACACCTTCTTTAGTAAACACTCTAGGCTCTAGTAATAAAAGCACATCACCATCTACCGTATAACCTAAAATTATAACAGCATCTCTTCTTTTACCTAATTTAAGCAATTCTTCTCTAACAATTTGCTCTCCATTATTTAAAGTTACTAAGTAACTAACAGAACTTAAAAACTTCTTATCATTATTTATTATTTCCATCTTTAAAGTTTTTAACTCATTAATTTGTTTATCTATTGTTTCTAAATTAATCATAATCTCTTAACCTTACCAATCATCTCTTTTTTAAACTGAGCATACTCTCTAGTTCCTGATACATGATAAGTTTGTGGATTCATCTCTCTTTTAACTTCTGGATAAATTGTACTCATTTGCTTTTCAACGTACTCTTTTAACTCATTAATACTTAAATCTTCAAACACTAGCTTTCCATTAATAAATATTTCTTTTTGCATGCGTTCAACCCTAAAATTATTTAAAGTCTTTTGATTAATATATCCTTTTAAATCAATAATTAACAAATTATCCTCAGAAATTTTTTCTCCTCTTCTAACCATTACATCAGCTAAAGCATAACCAGTCTCGTTATCATATAATCTATATAAATCTTTAAAATCAGGATTAATTGTTTTAATAGGATCTTCACTAACTTTAATTTTAGGTATTCTTTCATCTCCATTTAAAATAGCAACTTCTTTATATACACATCCCATTCTTCCTTCTGGTTTAGAAATATTATCTCCAACTCCTAAAGAATCAAATTTAGCACCTTGTTCAGTTAAAGATCTAATCGTATTTGCATTAAGTCCATTACTTAAACAAATTGTTGCATCATTAAGTCCAGCATCATCTAACATTTTTCTAGCCTCTTTAGATAAATAAGCTAAATCTCCCGAATCAATTCTAATACCTTTTAAACGATATCCATTAGGAATTAAATATTCTTTAGCAACTCTTATCGCATTAGGAATACCACTTCTTAAAGTATCATAAGTATCAACAAGTAATAAAGTCTCATTTGGATAACTCTTAGCATATGCTAAAAATGCTTCATATTCACTATCAAAAGATTCAATATAACTATGAGCTTGAGTACCAAGTGCTTTTTGACCAATCATATTTGCCGCAATTACATTGCTTGTCCCCGCACAACCAGCCATAACTCCATATAAAGAAGCATCAATTGCTGCATCAAGTCCATCTGCTCTTCTAGCACCAAACTCCATAACTTTAACATTTTTAGGAGTTGCTTCAATAACTCTTCTTGCGCCTGTTGCATGCTCCATTGCTCCATTAAGAAGTGATAACACCGCTGTTTCAATAATTTGGGCTTCAATTATAGGAGCTTCAACCGTTAATATAGGTTCATTTGGAAACACAGGAGTTCCATCAGGTATTGCATAAATATTTCCCGTAAACTTAAAATCTTTTAAATAATTAATAAATTCTTCACCATAACCTAAAGATCTAAAATATTCTAAATCTTTATCACTAAATTTTAAATTTTTAATATATTCAATAACTTTATCAACGCCAGCCATTAAAGCATAACCACCATTACTTGGTGCTTTTCTAAAAAATACATCAAATACCCCAATTGTATCTTTCATGTCACTTTCAAAATATGAATTAGCCATATTAAGTTCATATTGATCAGTTAACATACTATAATTTTTATTTAATCTTACATATCCATCTTCTAATTTCATAATTATCTCATTCCTTTACTTTTTTCTTTAATTTTTAATTCATTAAAATCTTTAACATATATAGCTCCAGCTTGTTCCATAACTTTCCTAGCAATATCTTTCCACATTTGTCTATTATGATATGGACTATCAAAAGTATCTACGCCATTCTCAACTACATATATATCTACTTTTCTATTGATTTCATCCATAAATCTTGCATAAGTTCTAACAAAATCCATAACACATAAATCTTCACAAACTCCCATAAATACAGCTTCTCTTAAATTTTTCATATTAATAATATCTTGTCTTAACTTATCATTAAGCATCCCATTAATTGAATTTTTGTGATATATTCTCGTATTAACATAATCCATATACTTTAAAAACTCTGGTATAAAATTTGCTTCTAAAGTATCTTTAATGCAATGTGGTGGATAACTCATAAACTCTGTACAATCTTTATCATGCCATTCTCCAATTAAATTAATGCTTTCACCACTTTTTGCAAAATCATCAAGTACTCTAATTTGCTCAGGAACTAACTCATTATATAAAGGATTAGCCATAGCACCAGTATTAACAAATCCCTCCACCATATCAATAAGATATACACTTCTTTCAAATTCATTTAACTCTTTTTCTTTCATATTTATCATCCTTTCTTATTTGTTATTATCATTTTATTAATATCAAATAGTTAAATTAATTCAAGAATATTTCGTTCTTGTTATTAACATTATATTAATAACGCCAATAAAAGTCAACCTCTTTTTAACATTTTAATAAAAACATTTAAAAATTAAAAAGATTAGTCAATTTTAAACTAATCTTTAAGTAACCATTTCATAAATAAAACACTATAAATCAATATCCATATATTCTTTATATTTAGGTATTAAGCCAGTATGTTCCTTAGATAAACTTGGTTTAGGTTGAAATACCCCAGGGAAAGAATTTCCTTCAATTATAACTGGTCCATCATTACTAATTGCAACATCCCACCCAATATATCTTATACTAGGAACTAACTTAGCAGCTTCAATAACCATATCACAAGCATCTTTATATAAAGGTACTTTAAAACCAATAATCTTCTTATAAGTAATTGGATGTTCTTCATAAACATTATCAGCTTGATCAATAGCTGGAACTATTACAATTCCTCTTTCATTAACAAAAGTATACATCGATCCACTTGAAAAATTATCAGTGCATCCTCCATTACCTATTTTAAAAACACTATTTAAAACATAAGCATTATTTCCGTCATAATAAGTAAATAATCTTAAAGTATTAACCGATCCATCATATAACTTATTTATTTCATCATGCTGTTTAATTACCTCTTCAACTAAGTTTTGTTTTAATCCCATAATAGCTTTATAAAGTTCATCTATATTATCATCTACTTCATATTTCATAATACCTTTACCGCCTTCACCATCAATAGGTTTAGCAATAAATTCTTTATGTTTTTCTGTAAACTTTTTAAAATCATCAAAATTATCAACTTTTAAATAATCCCTTTTAATATAATCTTTAAATTTTGCATTAAATAATACTTTATCATCTAACAAATAAAAATCATCTTTATTATTATATTTCCTTATAATCATATTATTTTTAGTTCTAGTTAAATATGTTTTTCTTTCATCTTTATTAAGTAAATAAAACTCAAACTCTTGATAATCATAATAACCAGCACCATATTTAAAACCGCAATAAATCATATCAATTAATATAAATAAAGTTAATTTATGTTCTTTTTTAGCTATCTTTTTAGCTATTTTAATCATATTCTTATAATCTAATGTTCTTATACATTTAAGTATATATTTTAATTTATTCATCTATTCATCACTACTTAATCTTACCATATAACCTTAACTAAATAAAGTTTTAATTATTTTAAGAAAGAAATCAATACTTTTATTAACTCCTTTATCAATCGCAGTAGATATACCAAGTCCTAAAGAAGAATATTTATTATTATATTCCTTAACACTTGTATCAACATAATTATTTATATCAACTTCTTTACCTTCAGCAACATCTTTTTCAAATCTTTCAATTGCTTCTTTAGTTAAATTAGTTTTACTTTGTAATCTTGATTCATAATAACCAGTCTTATTAGCAAAGTATAAGGTAATAAATAATATAACTAACAAATAAAATATTCTTTTAGCGTTCTTATTAATCTTACTCTTAGGTTTATCTTCCATTTAATTTTCACTTCCTATCACATTACCAATGATTTCAGCAAGCGCAAGTACTGAATTATAAACTTCATTAAAATTATTATTATTTCCTCCTACTTCTACTAAAAAGACATTACCACTAAAATCTTGATTAAATGTATTCTTTTTAGCATAAAGTATATCTCTTGTAAGTCCCGGATACTTTTCTTTAGTATAATCATTTAATTTAACCATTAATGCCTCATTATTCTCATAACCATCATAATTCATACCTAACACATACATAATTCTTGCATAACTTTTATTATTAATGTTTGCAGTTAAAGAAACACTGTCCCTATGTAAATCAAGATAATATTTAATTGTCGGATATCTTTCTTTAGTTCGTTCTAGCCATAATCTACTAGCATTATAAGAATTGTTATAATTCCAACCATGCTCATTTAAAACCGTTTTAATATTTTCATCTTCAACTACCGAACAAACATTATATTTTTCTAATTCCTTTTTTAATATATTTGCTGCCATATAAACAGTTGGAGTTATATTATAATTAGCTAAACTACTACTAACGTATTCTTCAGTTTGATGTGTATTATATATATAAAGAATTGGATCATTTTTAACTATATTTTTATCTTTATTTTCTTTAATCTCGCTATTGTTTTTAATATTTTTTTCATCTATAACCGTAGCAAAAGTATTTTCAATAATACTTTCTGGCCCTTTTAAATTAAAATTAATAATATCCAAAAAATCTAAATTATTACTATAATTAAGTGAATTGCTAAATAAATTATTAGCAATTTTATCATTAGATATCTTCATTAATTTAATTGTTAAACCTATCGATATACAAACAATTATTAAAAACACTAATACTTTTATAATTCTAATATTATACCTCTTTCTAGTAATAAATCTTTTTATTTAAATCACCTCAAGTCTAATATATAATATTAAATTTAAAATAATTGTAGAATAAAAGAAAAAAGACAAGAATTTTCTTATCTTACATAATATATTAAATAATTTATTCTTCATCTAAATCTATATTTATAACTAAATTATCATCTGAACTACAAGTACCACCTTTATTTATAAATATATTTTTAATTATATTTTCTAATTCTTCTTCACTAGTTTTTTGTATTTCTGTTAATAATGAACTATTAGGTTTTATTTTATATAAATTACTTTCATCATCATACACTATTTCATAACTATATATTTTATTATTAAGCTTACAATCAAGAGTTACTAAAATATTATCTTTTTTAAGTTGTAAATTATTTCTATAACCTAACCACCATACCATAATTACTATTGGTATACTAACAATAAATATTTTAACCTTTTTCATTTACATCACCAAATTTGTAAAATCTACTATAACAATTTTATTGTTTAATATCAAGAAAAATAGAGATTTCTCTCTATTTTTTGGTTAATTTAACTTCTAATACAGCATCAATTTTATTTACTACATCAACTGAAGTAGAATCAGCAAAAATAGTATAATTACTAGTTTTTGTTGTTACTTTAACACTAACTTTAGGAGGTGCTTCATAAATATCATAAAATTTAATGTTATATGTTTTATTAATATTTACTGTTTCTGCAAATCTTCTTACAAAATCTTCAGCAAATTTTTCCTTAATAATTCTTATCTCACCATATTTTCTAAAATGAGACCAATCTATTGCATCAGCCATTGAAGCTTCTGTAACTTCTTTTATTAATATATAATCTTGTTCATTAGTAGTAGTATAGTTATTAAATAACATCATTACAGTAATTACAAATATACCTAAAATGATTATCCAATAACCCCATAAACTTTCTTTCATTTATTTACCTCCTATGGCCAGTTTTTATATCTTTCTAAGAATTGTTTTGGAAATAAAGGATCAGGATATACACCATCAGTAGTTTTATCATTACTATAAGTAGTATAATTTAAACCTTTAATGCATGTTTTAATATTTCCTGTACAGAATTTTCCATCAACATAATATTTCCATTTAGTTCTACCAGACGTTTCACTAAAGAATGATGAAACAAATGAACTTTCACATTCTTTCATATCACTATTACATTTAAAGCAATATTGTTCTTCATTATCTTTAACTATTTTAGGATCTCCAGCACACATATTCATATTAGCATAATTAAAATATGAACGAGATGAATTTCTTTTAATCATTTGTAAATCTTTAGAAGTTAATGTAACTTCATATTCCAAATACTCTCTAGTATCATCATCATAAATATCATGTTTTCCAACTGTAGAACTATCAGCTAAATAAGTAGTAAGTTTTCCATCTTTAGAATAATCATTATTATTTGCTAAAGCAACATATTCATTATTATTCTTAACGTTATCAGCATTAGCAATTCCACTTCCCAACTCAATTAACGTTTTAGCAGCATTACCTTTTGCATCTGTCCAATTTGTTTCTCCATCTCTTTCATTAGGTGTTACATCTGATAATGAAATACTTCTATAATAAAATTGAGGTACAAAATCATAAGTTGTAGGATCATCTGGATCACAAATATCACAATTTCTTTTAAATGCTTGTTCTTCATTACAATATGTACATGTGCTAGTTAAAGGTTCATTTAAATTAAAATCTTTCTCCATATTAAATTTCTTAAGTAATTCCTGAATTAAGATTTTACCACTAGTTGTTTTATAACCATAATTGCTTACTGCAAACGATGTATTATAAGATCCTTTATAAGTTGTAAGTTCAATGTTATAAACATAACCAATTTCCAATCCATTAATATTTGTATGAGCAGCATTTGATTCATAATTAAGTGTTTTATATTCACCAGAATTCATTAAAGCAAAGGTATTATTTGGTGGTCTAAAATAATATATTTTACTTATTTGTTCTGGTGAAGAAATTGTAATATTTTCACCATAAGGATCACCAGCATCAGACACTCCTTGAATTGATGAATAAGCAAGTCCATCATATTCATAATTAGAACATTTACTGCCTGAGCAACCATCTATACCTGAACTTGGAAATACATAACTTCCCGTATTACCAGTACTATCAATTAAATAAACTCCACTTCTACTTATATTAACCTTTTCACTACCATTTGCTAAATAACCAATTCCCATATAACTACCATTCGAACTATTTGTAGTTGTATTTGGCCAATATTTTACAGGATTTGTATTATCTACCATATTAACAGTATTAGATGTTTTTCCACTTTTTTGTGAAGTTTGTGAATAGGTAAAATCTAAACTTGGTTTATTATTATCAAAATCAAACTTGTAACTAGAACTAAATCCTTGAGCAGCTGTTACACAACCATCTCTTAAATTTTGTAATTTCATTCTGAGTGTTACTGCTGATCTATAAGCATTTCTTGCACTTGGTTCTGCAGCAAGTGCACTTTCATAAGCACTTTTTGTATCTCTTTTTTGTTGCTCAACAGCACTTACATAATTATAACAAGTATTAGTATATCTGAGTTCACCTTGACATCTATGATTTTGATAAGGATCATAATCTTTAACATTAGCATAAGCCTTATAAGTATTTCCAACATTTCTTACAGCACTTTGCCAAGTTGCATATTTACTTTTCTCATCATTTAAAGCATTTGTATAATTAGTCTTCCAACTATTATAATTAAAGAAAAATGTTGATTTAACTCTTTCTACAATATAAGGTTGACGGAAATATGAATTAATATTTATATTACTATAATCTGTATTTTTATAAGAATCAAACACGAAAAATTGTCCTGAAACAGAGGCAGCAGTTGCTGGTGTCATAATATCTAATTTTTCAGTTGTATAAGCACCACAGTACTCATTTATACTATAATCTAGATAGTCACTAACATCTCCACCACTTTTTAAATCTTCTATCATATATTTCATGTTTCTTAATCTTACATAAGAATGACTAAAAGCTTTATAAGAATCATTATTACAAGAATCTTTTCCACAATCATTTTCCATGTGAACTATAGGACCACAATACTTAATATAATTATCTTGATCTTTACTATCATCAGGATACTTACTACCATCAATTTTATCACAACAACCATTTTGTAATAATTGTTCCTCAGTTAAATTTGGATCATCACAAATACTCGGTATATCAATTGTTATATAATTTTCACTTTCTGTAGTAATATCATTCCCACTACCTAATTTAATAAACCTTTGATAAGGAGGAATACGACCTTCATGACCTTCAATATTAACGTTTATACAAACTCCATATTTAGGATTACATGTATATATTTCTATTTCTGATATTTTATCATAATTAGACAAAGTACCTTTAAAATTTATATAAACATTAACACTAGTTTCTTTTGAATACCTACCACTAACTCTAACTTGTAATGTACCATCTACATTAACATTATTTTTAATTATAGAACAAGATAAACCTTTTGCTTTGCAACCTGTAACATTTAATTGTAAATCTTGACTACTTTTATTGACTTTTACATTAGCAGTTATATTAAAATAATTTCCACTACTACTAGTTTCTTGATCAATTTTACTTATAGAGAATCCCGCATCAACACTACTTGATGTAAAAGGTAAATAATTATCTATATTTATGCCACTACAATTTTCACCATTAGATGCACACAAACCAGCATTTACCATGTTGCCAATTGAATCAGATGATGAATAAGCTATCATAGCATCTAATCCAATAGCAGGAACAATATCACCATAAACTAAACCAACTATAGGATTAACTTTCATAGTATAAATTCTATAAGCATGTGCTTGATTAGTTTCTGTAACATTATTAGCTTTTGCAAAATTTGCCATTGCAATTAAACCTTTACCAAAACTATTGCTTGAATCAAGCTTATAATATTCATTTATATAATCTGGGTTAGGAATATCAGGATCCAAACATGTGGCAGGTTCACCATCTATTGCGTATTTTTGGCATAAAAAGGATGGACCTTGACCATACATTTTTTTAGCATCTACATCATAACATCCAGGATAAAAAGATCCATTATAAGCAATTGAATGTACTTGATTTTCAGCAAATACACCAAAAGGAATTAATGATAAAATAAATAAAATATAAAATATAATTTTTTTCATTAAATCTCACTCCTCTTTTTTTGTATAAAAAATACAATACCGCAAATCATTCCAACCCCAACAACTCCTAAAATAATATAAGGATAATACTTTAAGAAGAAATTAACATCATCTTCTTTATCAGGAATATTATCTGTAACTTTATATTTTTCAATTGCTTCTTTAAGCCCAACACCCATACTAAACTCTAATTTTGGATTAGTAATATACTTTTGACAATAACTTATATTCTCATTACCCTCACAAACGCCATAAGAACTGTTCAAATTATACATTGGCTTAGTATAATTAATTGTTTTAATTAAATATCTATCACATGAAGTTTCACTATAAACCTCAAATTTATATTTTACAATTGAATAATAATCGATATCATCAAAAGAATACTTACCATCTTTAATATTTTCTTTATCAACATATATTATTGTATCATTTTTATCATTGCTTATTTCTAAACTAAAATTATTTGTTAAATTATAAATAGATAATACTAAAGTAGTTTTCACAGTTTCATAATCATACTGTTCATCTTTAACATGAATCTTTTCATTTTTTTCATCATAGTCTACTTTAATCAAATTAGCTTCTTTAAGTAAATCAGATCTAGTCTTACTGTCACACCTATCAGCATAAACATTCAAAGATAATAAACTCATAATTAATATTAATATATATTTCACTTAATCGCCTTCTATCCTTACAAAAGTATAACATATTAATTATCAATATTTCAATAAAACTAGTATATTTTTTAAATCAAATAAGTTAAAATATAATTATAATCTATGATAGGAGTAACTAAATGAAAAAATTTATAATATTCTTAATTTTAATAATCTCATTAATATTTCTATATGGTAAATATATTGAGCCAAATAACTTCAAAATAAAAGAATATAGTATTATAGACACTAATATTCCTGAAAGTTTTAATGGTTATAAAATAATTCATCTAACTGATTTATATTATGAGAATAAAGATTTAACACCAATAATTGACAAAATAAATAATTTAAATCCCGATTTAGTAGTTTTTACTGGTAACCTTCTTCATGATAATTTTAACCCTGATCAAAAAGAAACTTTAATAAATTATTTAAACTCAATTAAATCAAACTATGGTATTTATGCAGTTAAAGGTAATAACGATAATAACGAAATATATAATGAAATTATAAATAGTACTAATATTAAAATATTAAATAATGAATATATTTATTTATACAATAACAATTACACACCTATTTTATTAGTTGGTTTAGATACCAACATTAACTTAGAAAATGCTTTTAAATACGAAGATAATAATAACTATAAAATAGTTTTATCTCACTACCCTGACAATTTTGATTTAATTAATGATAAAAATATTAATTTATTCTTAAGTGGTAACTCCTTAAATGGACAAATAAGGCTTCCTTTTCTTGGAGGCATCATTAAAAGAGATGGATCTAAAAAATACTATGATGAAAAATATTATATTAATAATACCAATATATTTATATCTAACGGATTAGGTAACCCAAAATATGATATTAGACTATTAAATACTCCATCTATTAATTTTTATCGTTTATATAGCAAATAAAACTCCTTAACATAAAATAAAAAAGAAAGGAGTTTTTCTTATGATTTATTATCCATATTATAAATACGATGAAAACAGAGGCTTTTGGGTACCTTTAATATTAGGTGGTTTAGGTGGAGCTGCTATAGTTGGTGCATCACGTCCAAAACCAGTTTATGTTAATCCAGCTCAAAATTATGGTCCATATCAATCTATACCTTCTTACGGTTATAACTACTATGGTGGTTATAACTATAATCCATACTATCCATATTATAGATAATACCAATAAGTAGTAAAATTGATATACAAGAACTACCGCCATAACTAAGAAGTGGATACGTAATCCCTACTATCGGAAATAAACTAATATTCATTAAAATATTAATAATAGCCTGAATAGCTATAAAATTAATACATGGTTTTAAAATATATTTATCTTTACATAATTTATCTAAAAAGGATAAAAATAAACTAAATAAAATCAAATAAAGAATAAATCCAACTAATCCAAAATTAGCAATTAAAAGAGTTATTGCAAAATCAGTTTCAGCTTCAGGAAAATAAACTCTTTTTTTAATTCCAAACAAGCCAGATAAAGAAATACTTTTAATAGCAGTCTCTATTTGATATCCTTCTCTATTCATAAAATTAGTTAATCTATCCATCCTATAAAAGAAATTAGTTCCAAAAATATCTATAAATAAATCATTATTAAAAGAATACAAATAAATAAATGAAACAATGCATATTAAAATAACTGATATTCCAAAAATATAATACCATTTATCAAGTTTCTTCATTACTAAAAAAGTTATAAATATAACTAAATAAGAAATAACAGGCCCCGTATCAGGCTCTAAAAACACTAATAAACTAGGAATTAAAGTAATTATCATTGTAACTATTACATACTTAAAATCACTTAAACTATAATTAATAGTTATATTTCTTAAATAAAGAATTAAAAACACTTTCATAAACTCACTAGGTTGAAATGAAAAACCAAATATTTTAATCCATGAAGTAGATCCATTTACGTTAACTCCCCAAATAAGTGTTACTATTAACAAAACTATACCTAATAAATATAGATATAAACTTTTATTTAAAATAAAACCAATATTAACTTTAGATAAACTATAAATAATAATTAAACCTATAACAAACCAAACTATCTCCTTAATAAAATAATTATTATAACTATCTAAATAATATCTTCCATAATAAGAATTAATAATACTTACTATCATTAACAATAATAAAGATATAATAAATTTCTTCTTCATATTTTTATTTTGTTACTTATTTTTATATTTATAACATATATTTAACTAAGGAGGCCTTAATGGAATTACCAGAAATATTTAAAAATAAAATTAATATAGATCAAGACGATAAATATTATAGAGGATCATTTAATGAATCTCATGAATTAAAATTACCTGCTAAAGTAAAGATTCGATATCAAAATCACGAATTTACTACAACTATCGTAAGTATGACTAACAATTATTATATAACTAAAGAAGGTAACGTTCTTTATAAAGAAGATGTTACTATAACAAATTAAAAAACTCCAATTAAGGAGTTTATTTAATTAACCAATCCTAAACGCAGGAGAAATTCCATATTTACTACTTGCATTATATTTATACCATTTTCCTGTATTATGAACATAAAAGAAATAATTATTTTCATTAGGTCCGACGTCACGTAACCACCATGGATAACTTGTACTACTAGGAAACAATTTTTTAATTGTTAATTCATAATTAGAACTTGTTGTTACATTATTATCTGCGTAATAATCTAATTGTCTACTTTTGCTATAAGCAGTTCCGCCATTAACTCCCCACACTTCTTTTGCACTTAATAAATATAGTTTGTCAGTAGTTTCAAAATTTTCTTCTCCTTCCGTACTACCATGTCCTGATATTACTTTGGTATCAATTATTACATTTTTTAATTCATCTGGGAAAGTATTTAGTAAATCTACATTAAGATATGAACGCATCTCACTATCTCTCCAACCTCCCACATTTGTATCAGTTGAATTCATCGATTTTGCATCTAAAACATTAACAAATTCCACAACTAATCCACAAGCTGTCTGTGAAAAACCATCGCTAGAACAGTTTCCAGAAGTTGAATTATTTGCAACTCTTAATTTATAACTTATATCATCTATTAATAATTCTTTTTCATCACCAACATTATACTTATTTGCCTTTCCTGCTCTAACATTACTTGCTATAGTCTCCCATGAATCATCTCTAAATGTATTATAACTTGATCTATAAGGATCATTAGCAGCACCAGTTCCTCCTGTTATAAAGAAATCAGATTTTAAAAACAAAGTTGGTCTAATAAAATCAGCAAAAGCAACTGATTTATAAATCAAACGTCCTGAAGTCTCTATGTAAAAAACACTTGATTGCTTATAAGATATAGAAGAATTTGCTAAATACAATGGTGTTAAACAATATGAAGAATATATTGTTGAAGTAAATCTAGTAACAGCAAGCCAATTGTTATTTAAGCAATTATATACGCCATTTAATGAAGACGCCATATTACTTCTACATGATGGATCAGTAGATGCATAGCCATAATCACTGGCATACATTAATGCCACTTTTCCATCCCAATAATCTTGTCTAGTTACTCCATCTGTAGGATTTGTTATATGTGTTGTTCCCCTTTCAGCATTGTACATATTTAAAGCAGAATTAGTATTTGATGTACCTGCACCTAAATTCCATCTTGTTTTTGCTATTTTATCTACTGCATCGCTTTTTATGTTTAAACTATAATCATAAAGAGCTGTTCCATGTGTACCTGCCTTAGTACTATGCACCCAATTTGTTGTACCACTTGTTCCGGTTGCACCTAAATAATCGGTATTTAATTCAGTCATTAAAGTCGCTTGGCTCCATTCATTTATTCCATAACCATCATTAACAGATGTATCTGTTACATCAGACCATGAGTAATAACCAAGTGGGTTATTTCTTATTATCTTTACTAACTTTTCAGTTTTTCCTGTTTCTGCATTATATACATTAAATGTTCCTATTATTCGCCACGTTTCATCATTAAATGTTAAATAATTCTTTGGGCTAGCTCCTACATATCTTAAATTACTATCATTTGTGTTATCTATCTCTAACCCATTCTCTGTTTTATCTAATTTTGCTATATATTCTACTAACTTTGGTGGAGTGTATTTAAAAGTTATTTTTATTTTATCTGCAGAACCTATATAACTTATTTTCCATTCAGTTGTACTTTCATCACATGTAACTGATGCTTCTTTTAATGGTATCTCTTTATTATTCTTATATCCTGTAATAGTTGCAGTATAATCACATGAATCAGGAAAATTATTAACTTCTATTCCATCTACATAAGCTATTATTGATGTCATTTTACTAAATATATCAAATTGATTAACAAGTGCCAAATCATTCCAAACATACCCAGCATTTAAATTAAGTTTTATATAATAATCATTTTCTGTTTTATTTTCAGTTAATAAATTTACATATACTGGTTTCTTTCCATTTATTGTTCCAGATACTTCATTTGTTAATGAGGAATTTAATCCTACTTCAACATCTTCTGGTAATTCATTTAATTTATTTGTACATTTTTCATCACTACATACTTCATATAACAATTCATACTTAGTACTTATTTTATTTAAATTTGTAATTATTATATTAAATGATTCAGTCTTACCAGCTTGTAAATGCAATATTCTGTCATCGCTTGTTCCACTATTTGTTGTTATATTAAACGCTAAATCATTCACCTTAATATTTGCAATTAAATTTACTTTATCTCTATTAAAAAATGATAAAGAATATCCAATAATTGAAATAAATAATAACATTACTGTAACAATTGTTATATATTTAATTCTTTTATTATTCTTTATCACTTTTGTTATGTTAATAACTTTATTCTTCAAATAACTTCACTCCATATCCTATAGTGAAATTATATCTCGGTTTACCCCCCCGTCAAGCGAACAAAGGTTTCTTTTTTAACAAAGTTTTGGACACTTGACGTCAAAGTTTAAACAAATATACTATCTCTATAAATACTATATAACAAACAAATTACTAATAAAAATACAGATATTTTATTAATATATTTTTTTAATCTATTGTCTTTACTAAGAACATAACAATAATTCACATAGCAATAATATACCATAAAAGGAACAATCAATATTGTAACTAAAGCATTATAATTAAAAGCACTTTTAATATCAAAATTAATTAAAGAAAACAAACATCTAGTAATTCCACAACCTGGACAATCATATCCCGTTATTAATTTAAATATACAAGGTATTCCAACATTAAATTTAATATATATTTTATAATATGAAAACAATAATAGTATTAATCCCATATTGATTAATACTACTTTTTTTAATCTATTTTCCAAGTTTATTCAAATCACTTTGCATTAAAATTAAATTAACTAAATTAGCCTGGATTATAGATAAAATTAAATATATAATTGAATTATCAGATATTTGTTTATCATATTTATTTCCTAATTCATATAATTTTCTTCCGATATCATAATTCCAATAAATTAAGTATAAACCACATGTTAGAATGCTTAAAAGAACAACAGTTATACCGGAAGTATTATTATCATCCTCATTTAACATATTAACATCATCAGTAATAGTTGCAATCCAATATAAACTATATAAACCACATGTAATAACTGTTAAAATAATTTGAGTAGCTAAATCTCTTTTATTTATTGTAAAATTACTATCAACTTCTTCACTATTAGTATTTTTAACTTCTTTAGCCTCTTTAATTTCTTTTTCAACTTTAGTTCCACACTTTGAACAATATAAATCTTTACTTTTTAATTCATTACCACATTTAGTACAATATTTCATTCTTATTCCTCCACTTTAAAATCTTTTTCTTCACCATTATCCATTAATATTTTATTAACAGATTCAGTTGCCTTAGTTAATTTATCCCCACATATTTTAGCAAGCTTCATAGCTTCACTATAAGTTTCAATAGATGAATCTAAATCAATTTCTCCATTTTCTAACTTTTTAACATTCATTTCAAGTTCATTCATTAAATCTTCAAATTTTTTATCTTCCATAATTATTCTATCCCTTCAACTTTCGCATTTATTTTACCTTTAGATAATCTTATATTAATATTATCTCCTACTTTTAATTTATCACTATCTTTAATTATTTCATCATCCTTAGAAACTACTGAATAACCTTTAGATAATATATTTAAAGGATTAAGTAACTCTAATTTATTAAGTATTAAATTATATTTATGATACTTCTCTTTAAATAACTCTTCCGGATTACATAATATACGATTATTTCTTAAGTGTTCATATTTAGTTTTATTAATTTCAATTTTATTTGTAATATAATTATTTAATCTATCTATTAAATCAGATAATTTTTGTTCTTTAATTTCATAAATATTAAGTGGATTAGTTAAAACATAAGATGATTTTAATTTATCTAAAACATTTTGATAATTTTTTATTTTAGTATTAATTATATTAGTACTTCTTAATTTATATTGAGTAATTAAATTAAGTAAATCGCTCATATTAGGTACTGCCATTTCAGCAGCTCCTGTTGGAGTTGGTGCTCTTAAATCGGCAACAAAGTCAGCTATTGTGAAATCAATTTCATGCCCTACTGCACTTATTATAGGTATTCTAGAATTATATATTGCATCTGCAACTACTTTTTCATTAAACGCCCATAAATCTTCATAAGATCCACCACCACGTCCAACTATTAATAAATCAATATCATCATATTCATTAGCTTTATTTATTTGTCTTACAATATCATCTTTAGCAAGATCTCCTTGAACTAAACAAGGAAATAATAAAGTTTCACATATAGGATATCTTCTTTTAATTGTACTTAATATATCTTTAATAGCAGCTCCAGTTGGTGCTGTAACAATTCCAATTTTTTTAGGATATTTTGGTAACTTCTTTTTATGATCTTCATTAAAATAGCCAAGTTCACTAAGTTCTTTCTTTAAAGCTTCAAACATCAAATAAAGATTACCTAATCCATCATTAGTCATCTCTTCTACATAAATTTGATATTGTCCTGTTGGCGGATATAAAGAAACCTTACCACAAACAAGTACTTTCATTCCATCCTCAGGAACAAAATTTAATTTAGATGCATTAAAAGAAAACATAACCGCATTTATTCTAGATTCTTCATCCTTTAAAGTAAAATATAAATGTCCTCTAGTATGTCCTTTAAAATTAGATACCTCACCCTTTAAATAAACTTTTTGAATATTAGGATCAGTATCAAATTTATTTTTAAGATATCTATTTAAAGTACCTACTGTAATATATCTTCTTTCCATTACTCGTTAATAATCCTATCTAAACAAGCATTAATCATTTTTCTAACTGAATCATCACTATATTTCTTAGCAAGTTCTAAAGCTTCATTAATAACTACAATATTAGGTGTATCCATATATTTTATTTCATATATAGCCATTCTAAGTATAGCTCCACCTGTTAAATCTAATCTATCAATTGTCCAATCTTTTAAATATTCATTTGCAATATTAGTTAATTCATCAAAATTAGTAACAACTCCATAAACCATATCTTTAACAAATTCATTATCTATTTCTACATTTTCTTTAATAACTTCATCAACGTTATAATTCATTTTATTATTCTTATATAAAGTTATTTGATAAATAATAGTCATTATTTTTTCTCTTAATTCACTTCTACTTGCCATATATAAACCTCTTTCTTCAAACATTATAACACGTCTAAATTAAATAATATATAATAAAATTTCAAATAAAAAGAAATATTAATTGTTATCTTTTAACTTTAATATTTCTTTTTTTGTTAATTTGGTACATTTGATAATTGTATCAATATCAATTTTGTTATTAAGCATTTCTTTAGCTATGTTTTTCTTTTCATCTGATATACCTTGAGAAACGCCAAGTTCATATCCATCTTCATGAGCAAAATGCAAATCTGTTAATCTAATTTTTTCTGCTTCTTCATCGGGATTATAATAGATTAGATTTTTTAGATTATTAGAATAATTATTCATAAATTTCGCAACCTCCAATAATTCTTTATAGTTTCCAGCAAGTTCTTTTGTTAATTTCTTGCTACTTGATGCAAACATTTTTAAACATCTTGCTCTTAATCACTTATGTTTTCATTATAAGGATTTTGTTCTATTTTATCAAGACCAATGTGGTAGACTGTAACAAAATATGGTAGTTTTTCAAATGTAGTATCTTCTATCATTTCAAATTTATTTACTATCTTTTTCATAAAATAAAATTATTATGTTTTTTAACTAATGATTTAAAAGCACGATCATTATAGATAGGTATTTGAAAATCATAACCATATTTTTTTCTTAAGTCCTTATAAAAATTATCCATGTCACCTCCTAATTCTAAGAAGGTATATTTTTTTACCCTCTACCTATATATATAGATAAAAAAATCTCATTTTACTTTTTTTATTTGTTAATTTATCAAAAAAATAACTTTTTCAAGTTATTTCCTCTCATTAATCATTGTAAGTGATTTTTCAGCATGTTTATTTTCATCACTTAAACTTTTATTAATTATTATCTCTAATTTATTAATACCACTTTTATATTTATATAATACCTCTTCAATATCTATATCTAATAATGAAGCAACATCTTCAAATTTAAAAGTTTTTCCTTTAAATAAACCTAACATTAAACCAAGAATTATTATTTCTTCACTAGTTAATGAATTAAAATTCAATTTAGAATTATTTAGTATTGAATATAAATTAAAATCTTTTAAATTTTGTCCATTCAATCTAGCAAGTTCATAAATTATATTAGAATTATTAATTCCTTGAAACATATCATTAACAACATATTTTTTAATTATATCTTCATTTAATAAACCATCAGATTTAACAAATAAACTAGATTCAAACTCTAAATTAGATTCATTTATCTGCCATTTAACAGGTCTAATTTCTATCCAAATACGTTTATTATCCTTTAAACTATTTACACATATATACTTAACATTATTATAAACAATAACAGGATATTTATTAAATTTAACTTCCCCATTTAATGTATTTTGTGGAATATTATAAAATTCATTAGTTATATGTTTACCACCTTTTTTATTTAACTTTGATTGTGTCATACTATCAGGAACAATTAGAGGATATTCACCTAAATAAACAAAATCTTTATTTCCTATAAAAGGTTTAATTAAATTAATTAAATTATCATCAACTTCTAATACCAATTTTCGATTTCTATCTTCCAAATAAACATTTTTAATATAATTCATAATAACACTTCCTTTAAACCTCACATATAATAACACTATTACGAATTATTTACTAGTAAATATTAATAATTCTTTATCATTTTAAAATAATTAATTGTCCATTTATTTTTAACGTTTTTGTTATTTTTTCACAAATATCAATATAATATTTACTAAAATAGAAAATATTTATTTTACTCACTTAAATAATTATAAACAAATTCACTAACTTTCTTAGCAACATGAGCATTAATTGGATATTTATATGAACTATTACTATTTTGATATTTAATACTTGGGCTTACCAAAGTTAATGTAAATTTTGGATTTTCTAAAGGAGCATACATTACATATGAAGTATTAATAACTGAAACATTACCATACATTGCCTCAGCTGTACCTGTTTTACCTGCCGACGTGAACTTATGATTAGTATAATAATAACCAGTACCAGTTTTATTAACTAGTGAAAAACCTTCTCTAATTCTATTTAAATTATAATCATCTTCTGAAATTTTATTATATACCTCATTCTTATTTTCATATATTATTTTACTATTTTTATCAACTATATATTTAACTAAAGACAATCTTCTTCTTTCGCCTGTTGCAATAGTTCCAATATAACTTGTTAACTGAATAGGAGTATAAGCATCATATTGTCCAATTGATAAATTTAGAAGTAAATCATCAGATACTATATTTCCTTTAACACCACTTGATTCCTTATTTAAATCAATATTAGTTAAAACACCTAATCCATATTCATTAAAAACATCCCTATAACGTTTAAAATCTTCCAAAGTAGTATTAAGCTTCATATTTCTCTTGTATTCTTTACCAGTACTTTTAATTGCTATAATATATTGAAAATAATTACTACTCATTCTTAAAGCTTCTAAATCATCAATGTAACCTAAACTCATCCATGAGCATTTTTCTCTTTGAGAATATAACTTAACACAAGAATCCTTAACCTTAAAATTATCATCAATTAACTTATATTTATATCCAACTGATATTGAAGCCCCTTTAACAGCACTACCTACTGCATAAGAATCTAATACTGTATTATAAGAATAATCTATAAAAGTATTATCCTTAGTAATTTTCTTTCCAACTAAAGACATTATTTCCCCATTATTCGGATTACTAACTATTAAATAAGACTTATCAAAATATTTTGAATTAGGAGCTTTCTTAGCTAAGATCATTTCTTCTTCTAATATTTTTTCAGCTTTATTTTGAATATTAATATCTATTGAAAGCACCAAATCATTTCCACTTTCATAATCACTCACTAATTTTAAATATCCATCTTTTCTAACATATTTAGCTTTAGTTCCTTTTAAATAATCATCATAAATAAATTCTAAATTACTAACACCAACTCTATCATTTAAACTATATCCCCTCTTTAAATAATAATCTTTATATTCCAATGGTAATCCTTCACTTTTAGAAGAAACCATTCCAAATACCTGTTTTAAACTATCACCATAAGGATATATTCTCTCCCACGTTATATCAGTCCTTATTCCCTTAATCATTTTATTATTAATATTTATATACTCTTCTTCACTTATATCTTCTTTAATAATTTTATCTTGATAAGAATACCCATTAGTAAATAAATAATATAAATATGCTTCTTTTTTATCTATCTTACTTAACATATGATCATTAATAATATTTATCTTTTCTTCTAATAATTCCTTACTACTTATTTTTCTTTCTTTATATTTAGTTTTAACTTCATCAGATATTAAATTATCAACTTCTTTTCTATTGTTTATATAATAATAATATTTTAAATTATATTCACTAACATTACTATCTATATCAATAATTTTAGCTAATTCTTTTACACTTTCTATAATTTCTTGTTCATTTAATCCATAGGTATTAGCAATAATTACTTTAATTTGTTTATTATCAACTAATATATTTCCATTAACATCTAATATTCTTCCTCTTGGAGCAGTTAACCCATAAACATATTCATCAGTAACACTATAAGAATTATTATTTATAAAGTTAAAAACAACTATAATTGATATCAAACTAATTAAAATATATAAATATATAATTTTATTTTTCATAATATTATTATGGATAAAAACATAAAATATATAGGGTGATTTTATGAATATTGTTGATATATATATGAATAATTTAAGAAAAGATGATGTTTTAAACTTTGCAACTAAAAAAGACATAAGACTATCTAACGAAGAATTAGACTTTACTTATGACTTTATTAAGAAACACTATAAAGAAATAATGCAAGATAAATACAAATATAATTTTAATGATTATAAAGATCGTTTTTCTAAAGAAAATGCAGATAAAATAAGTAAATTAATTGATGAATATATTAATTATTTATAATATCATTTATTAAATTTGGATTAAATTCTCCCTTTCTTATCATCTCTATTTCATATTTATAAGGGGCTTTATCCATAACATAAGGAGTTTCTAATATTTTAGGAACTTTTTCTAATCTAGGATTATTAATTATATTTAACAAGGTATCAAACCCAATAGTACCAAATCCTATATTTTCATGACGATCTTTATGACTACTTAATATATTTTTAGAATCATTGACATGAACACATTTAATTTTATCAATACCCACTTTTTTATCAAATTCATCTAAATAATTATCAAATTCTTTAAGATTAACTCCCGAATCATTTAAATGACATGTATCTAAACAAACTCCAATTTTATTTTTAACATTTTTAACAATATAAGCTATTTCATCTAAATTAGAACCTATTTCAGTACCTTTACCTGCCATAGTTTCTAAAAGAATAATACATTTATCTTCTTCTTTAGTAGTATCATTAATAGCTCTAACTATATTATCTATTGCAACATCACGATCTATCTTAACACTAGATCCCGGATGTAACACAAGATATTTAACTTCTAATTCTTCACATCTATCTAATTCTTTTCTTAAAAATTCTTTACTAAATTCATATTTATGTTCATCTAAATTATTAGCTAAATTAATAATATACGGAGCATGACATATAACATTATTTATATCAATATTATTTTTAATCATTAACTCTTTAGCTTCAACTAAGTATTCTGGTTTTATATCTGATCTAAAAGTATTTTGTGGTGCACCAGTATAAAACATAAAAGTATCAGCATTATATAAAATTGCTTCCTTAACACTATCTAATATTTGTTTATTTTTAAAATGGACATGAGATCCTATTATCATCTTTAACCACCATTTAAATGATAACACAAAAAAATCAAAGTTTAAACCTTTGATTTAATTATTTAACAAGTTGTTTTAAATACTTTATCAGTTGTCTTTTTAGCATCTTCTTCTAATTCAGCACTTGTAGGAGCTGGTTTAAGAGAAGCTTCGCCTAAATTCTTTTTGATATTTTCAATTTCAGCGTATGTAACTCCACCCGCTTTATCTCCTAATGGTTTTACACCTTCCCCAGTAGGATCTGCTTTAAAGCCAATTTGATAACTATTATCATACATCTGGATTTTGAAAACTGGTGTATTGTTTGTATCAAATGTTACTTGAACTGTTCCTTTATATTGAGTAGATGCATTATCACTTAAACTTTCTAAAGAATAGCATGTTTCAGGAGTACCAATTAATAATTGTGATTGATATTTTCCTTGTGCAGATTCAATCATTTTACCTGCATAAAGTAAAAATGATGATTGTCTTGCTGAGTTCATTGATGATAATACAGATGGAACTGTAAGAACCATAATTAATGCAAGTACAACAATAACTGCAAGTAACTCAACTAATGTAAAACCTTTCTTATTTAACTTTTTCATAAATCTTTTCCCTCTTTCTATGTTATCTATAATTAATTTTACAAAAAAGAAAAGATTATGTCAATTACTTTTACTTTAATATTTTTAAAATACTGTTAACAGTGTCAACCGTTTCTAATATATTATTAGTTTTATTTATTCGTTCATTTTTCTTATAGCTTTTATAAGCATCCATAAAATTTTTATAATAATTACTTCCTCTATTTAAATATTTATACCAATAAGAATTATTATTAATAAACTCCTTTAATTTAGGATCACTATTAATTTTAATTAAAATATCTGCTTTCATTAATCTCCAAAAAACTTATTAATTACCCTAGGTGTTTTAGCAACAGTACTTATTGTATCAACTGGTTTTTTAGCTGTTAACTCACTTATTACATTAATGGCTTTTTGAGCATTATTAATATATTTTTGAACATTATCAATATTAATATTTTTAACTAAATCAGTTAATTCTGTAATAGATGCATTCTTTCTATCACTATCTATTTCACTTTTTTCTTCTTTATATTTATTCCAAACATCATCGTCATTTCCATATAAATCATATACTTCATAAAAATCTTGCCATGTATATTTTTTATTTTTAACTAAATCAACTAGTTCAGGTTTACTTTTAATAAATTCTTTAAATTCTTCTTTTTTATCCATAAATAAAACCACCTAATATATTATATTAATTAAGTGGTCTTATAATTCTATAATTTAAAATCATCAATGAAATTATCGATAGTTAATTCTTCGCTAGTTTTTTCTTCTTTTTTTACAGTAAAAGAATTATCAGCTATATTTTTCATATCTTTAATAACAAATACATTACTTACATTTAACTTAGTATAAACACTTCCAGTTGATTGAACATCCATTATTGGAATATCACTGTTCTTTAATAAATTTGTATCTTCTCCCGTAATGTATCCAATTTCATCTTTACTATTAGTTAAGAACGCAAAGGATATTTCATACTTAGTTGATTTAACTTTCTTAAGTAAACTAGACCCTCTCTTAGCTCTTGATAAGAAACTTAAGTCTTTTAATTTAACTCTCTTAGCCGTCTTTTGATTTGTAAATATATCTAAATATTCATCACTATCGTTATATGTAGTACCTAGTATAACAAAGTCATCTTTTAAGTTAATACCTTTAACACCAGCTGCTTTAGGACTAACTACCGGTATCTCATTAACATTATAATTTAAATAATATCCATCGCTAGTGACAATCATCGCATTTTCTTTATTTAAACTAGTACTTACTATTTCATCATCATCTTTAAGTTTCATAGCCGTAAATGGTTTATTATATCTTGAAACAATAAAGTCATTTAAATTACATCTCTTAACCATACCATTCTTAGTAAATATCGAAATAATTGGATTACTTTGCTCTTCATTAATAACATAAGAAGATATTACTCTATCATCTGAAGGAATAGTTACAATATTACTTACATGTTTACCTAAATCTTTCCATTTACAAGCAGGTATTTCATGAATTGGAATATATAAATAATTTCCTTTAGCTGTAATAACGCATAACTTATTAATCGTATTTGTTTTATAATATGAAATTACATAATCTCCTGGTTTAACAAGTGTATCTTCTTCATCTGATTTACTCTTTAAAGAAACTCTCTTAATATAACCATCTTTAGTTAAAATAACAATTACATCTTCTCTCGGAATTAATTCCTTTTCATCAATTTTAATTTCTTTAACTTCACTTCTAATTTCCGTCTTACGAGGCATTCCATATTCTTTTTTAATTCTTCTAAGTTCTTCTTTAATTACTGCTTTTAATTTATTTTCATCACTTAAAATTAATCTAAGTTCATCTATAATCTTTCTTAAATTATCTAACTTTTCATTTAAAATAGTTATATCAGTATTAGTTAGTCTATATAATTGTAACATAACAATTGCTGTTGCTTGTTCTTCAGTAAAATCGAACTTCTTAACTAAATTTATAATTGCATCTGGCTTATTTTTACTTCCTCTAATACAAGCAATTACTTCATCTAAAATACTTATAGCTTTAACTAAGCCTTCAGTAATATGCATTTCTTTTAAAGCAAAATCTAAATCAAATTTAGTTCTCTTAGTAATAACATCTTTTTGATGTTCAATATAAGCATCAATTATTGGAATAATTCCTAGTAATCTAGGTCTTCTTTTATCTATACAAACCATATTATAATTATATGTTGTTTGTAATTCAGTATTTTTAAGTAAATATTTTAATATTAAGTCCTTATTAGCACCTGCTTTAATGTCGATAACTATACGAATTGAAGAATCTTTATCTGATTCATCTCTAACTTCAGCAATACCATCTATTTTTTTATCATATCTAATATCATCTATTTTTTTAACTAATAATTGTTTATTAACATCAAAAGGAATCTCAGTAATAACTATTTGCTCTTTACCTTTATTCTTTTCAAAAGTATATTTACTAGTAACAATTAATCTACCTCTACCAGTTTTAAAAGCTTCTTTAATACCATCTATTCCTTCAACAATTGCCCCAGTCGGAAAATCAGGTCCTTTTATTATTTCAAAAATAGAATCTTCATGACAATTAGGACTATCTATTCTTTTAATTACTGCATCACATACTTCAATTAAGTTATGTGGAGGAATATTTGTTGCATATCCTGCTGAAATACCACTTGTTCCATTAACTAAAAGATTAGGAAACTTAGCTGGTAACACGGTAGGTTCCATTAAAGTATCAGAATAGTTAGGAGCCATTACAACTGTATCTTTATCAATATCTTTTAATAATTCTTCGCTAATTTTAGCTAATCTACATTCGGTATAACGATAAGCGGCTGGTCCATCACCATCAATAGATCCATTATTTCCATCTACTTCAATTAAAATATGATTTTGTTTCCAACTTTGACTCATTCTAATTAATGCTTCATAAACAGATGAATCACCATGTGGATGATATTTACCTAATACATTACCAACTGCATTAGCACACTTTTTAAATTGTTTATCAAATGTATTTTTATCACGATACATTGCATATATAATTCTTCTTTGAACTGGCTTTAATCCATCTCTAACATCAGGTATTGCTCTATCTTGAATTATATATTTTGAATATCTTGCAAAACGAGATCCCATTATCTCTTCTAGACTATATTCATGTATTCTTTTAAGTATCTCTTCCATCTTATCAAATCCTTACAAAATCTAGTATAACATTAATAATTAAGCAAATCAAATAAAAAAGTAAGCATTACTTACTATAAACGCTTACTTTTTTCTTATCTTTTCCTAATCTTTCATATTTTACTACACCATCAATTAGTGCATATAAAGTATGATCTTTACCCATTCCAACATTTGTTCCTGGATAGATTTTAGTACCTCTTTGACGATAAATAATATTACCTGCTACGCAAGTTTGTCCATCTCCTAATTTAGCACCTAATCTACGGCCAACAGAATCTCTACCATTTTGAGTAGATCCTTGAGCCTTAACATGAGCAAAACGTTGAATGTTTAATTTAATAAATAACATTTTTATTTCTCACTTTCTATTTTAATATTTTTTGGATAATCTTTTGCTAAATCTTTTAGCATTAATATTAAGTTGTTAAATAATTTTAAAGCATTTTCATCATCTAATATTTTAATTTCTATCATATTAGAATCATCTTTATATAAAATAGAATTCTTATTTAAACTATATATACCATTAACTGTACAAGTTATTAAACTTGATACTGAAGCACATACAATATCTTTACCATAATCATCATAATTAGCATGACCAGTAACTTTTAAAGAATTACTACTATAAACTACTTTAATCATATTAACCAACTATAGATTTAACTACTAATTTAGTATATGGTTGTCTATGTCCTTTAGTTAGACGATATTTCTTTTTAGGTCTATATTTAAACACTAAAATTTTCTTTTGTTTACCATGTTTAACTACTTCGCAAACAACTTTTGCTCCTTTAACATATGGAGTCCCAGTTTTATCACCAACAGCTAATACATCAGTAAAATCAATTGTAGAACCTGCTTCAGCATCTAATTTTTCTACAAAGATTTCGTCACCTTCAGCAACATAATATTGTTTACCACCTGTAACAAATATAGCTTTCATTAATTTTCCTCCCATCTTTTAGGACTCGCCTTTAAGGTGTGCCTAAGCATCTTTTACCTCTTCAGTGCGGTTTATAAATTAATTACAAACATAGATACTATATCAAATATTTTAAATTATGTCTATATTTTAACCTTAATTTTATTTAATAAACAAATTTTTTATATAATTATTTTTTTGAAGAATTTTAATAACATCACATTCAATTTGTCTAACTCTTTCTCTTGTTAAGTTAAACATATTACCAATTTCATATAATTTATAAACTTTACCATCTATTAAACCAAAACGATATGCTATAATCATTTTATCTCTTTCTGATATATCAAGTTCATTAAAAATATAATTTTTTAATTCATTAATACTATTTTGTTCTATATAATCTTCTTCAATATTAGTACAAGATTTTAACGTATCCATTATTAATAAATCAGATGAATTTCCATTAGGTACTTTATCATTTAATGATATAGTTTCTTTAAGTAATGGCAAAATATCTTTTACTTGATTAATACTAATTTCTAAATTTTCAGCTATTTCTTCCGGACTAGGAAAACTATCATTATTCATCATGTATTTATAAATATATTTTTTTATTTTTAAAATATTTTTATGTACATGCATAGGAACTTTAATAGTTCTTGATTCAAAAGATAATACCTGCATAATTGATTGTTTAATCCAATATATAGCATAATTGCTAAAAGATAATCCTTTATTATAATCATATCTATCAACTGCTAAAATTAGTCCTTCATTTCCTGCTTGAATTAAATCCTCAAATTCTACTCCCATATTTACATACTTTTTTGCTATTGAAACAACTAACCTTAAATTATAAAATATTACTTTCTCTCTTGCTTTCATATCTCCTTGTTCAATCTTTTTAAATAAAACAATTATTTCTTTAAAAGTTAATACTTTATTAGGTAAATTTCTTAATATAGGAGCTTTAATTAATTCCAAATCTTCTCTAATTTCACTTGCATAATCATTTTCATTTATCATATCAATTTCTTGATAATATTTAATTAATTCTAAAACATCTTTAGATAAAATATTAAAATCATTATTACTTATAATAGTTTTAATATTTTTATTCAATATATCACATGTGTTTATTATATAAATAATATCTATTTTTCTTAAAGAAACTTCTTTTAATTTGTTTATTAACAAACTTATATTATTTATAGCTTCATTACTATTTAAACTAAAATTTTCATTAATATAATCAATAACAATTTTAATATCAATATTATTTAATATTTTATCTTTCATAAATAAACTTACAACATTTTAAAATTTAAAGTGGTAATAATATGATGAATTAATACCTAATTTTTTAAATTTCGGATCAACTCTTAACTTACGTATTGCTTTAGATTCTACTTGTCTAACTCTTTCTCTAGAAATATTTAATATTTTTCCTATTTCATCTAAAGTATGATTTTTACCATCAATAAAACCATAACGATATTTAATTATATTTTTTTCAACATTAGTTAAATTTGAATTTTCAAAAAATTCTTTTATTTCATTATAATATATTTTCTCATCAAGACTATCTTGATCGTTTGTTTTATCTACTATGATATCTCCCAATTCAGTATCACAATCTTCAGCAGAATCTATTGGACTATTTAATGAAACAGTTTCATTATAAATTAATGATAATGCACTTGTTACTCTTTCAGTTGATAATTTAGTAATACTAACTAACTTTTCTTGATTTGGCATTTCCTCATGAACTTGATAATATTTGGCCATTGCTTTTTTAACTGTCAAAATATCCTCATGAACATAAGTTGGAATTCTAATTATTCTTGATTCATTAGCAATGGTTCTCGTTATAGTCTGCCTAATCCAATAACATGCATAGGTTGCAAAAGTCCATCCTAGTTTATAATTATATCTTTCAGCCGCAATAAGCAATCCTTCATTACCAGCTTGTATCAAATCCATAAACTCTAAACCACTAACTGATTGATATTTTTTAGCTATTGAAACAACCAATCTTAAATTATATTCTATCAAAACATTTCTAGCACTTTGAGCACCTAAATCTCTTTTTTTACATAAATCAATAACTTCTTCTCTAGTTAATAGTCTTCGTGGAGCCTGATTTAAATAAAACCTTAACGGTGCTAATTCTAAGCTATTTTCATTTATATCAATATCATAATTAAAATCTTTTAATTCTTTTTCAATTTCTTCAATTTCATTAACTTTTTTATAAGCTTCTAACATATTTTTAATAAAAGTTACTTCATGTAAATTCTTATCATCATAATTAATTTTATTTAAAATACAAACATTAAAAATCATTTTTTTAAAAGAATCATTATTATTAATAAGTGCAATTATCTCTTGCATATTAATATTAATAAAATTATTTTCTATCCAATTTAAAAAAAAATTAAAATTTTTTAGAGAATCATTATTATTATGATATAAATATTCCATAATTTTTTCTACTTTTAATAGATTTTCTTCATTAATTATATCCTTCATAATCCATCTCCTTATTTTAATTTTTATAATATCTTTTAACAATTGGATTTCTTTTTAAATTATTTAATATTCTATTTTCAATTTGTCTAACTCTTTCTTTTGTTATATTAAACGTATTACCAATTTCATCTAGTGTATATTTTTTATCATTTATAAATCCAAAACGATATGCAATAATCATTTTATCTCTTTCAGATAAACTAAGTTTATTAAAAACATAATTTTTAAATTCTTCAATATTTTCTCTATCTATTAAATCTTTTTCAATATCTATATCAGATTTTACAAATTCTTCTATTTCAGTTTCTTTTTCCTCATCAGTAATTATTTTATCATTTAATGATGTAATGCCATTTATAAATGGCATTAAATTATTAACAGTCTCTAATGTTAAATCCAAATTTTCAGATATACAATATGATGTTGGCATTACTCCATTTTTATTATAGTAGGCACTTCTAAAAGACTTTATTCGTAATATATTTTCATGCATATGTAACGGTAGTCTTACTGTTCGTGAATTATTTGCAAGTGATCTTGTTATAGCTTGTCTAATCCAATAACTTGCATATGTGCTAAAAGAAATGCCTAATTTATAATTATATTTATCAGCAGCAACTAATAAACCTTCATTTCCTGCTTGAATTAAATCCTCAAAATCTAAGCCTTTGTTAATATATTTTTTAGCCACTGAAATTACCATTCTTAAATTATAATAAATAATTTTTTCTCTCGCCAACTTATCACCTTGTTGCATTTTTTTAAACAAAAGAACCAATTCTTCAAAACTAAGAACTTTATTAGGCAATTGTTTTAAATATGATTTAACAACATCAGAATAGACTTCATCATTATTTTGACTTATATCATAAGCATTAGATTCAACATTTTGATTAATCTCATCAACATTAATAAAATTTTTTATTAAATTTAGAACATATTTATTACAATTTTCTAAATATTCATTATCTTTAATAATTATCTCTATATTATTATATAAAATGTCACAAGTATTAATTAAAAACATAATATCTCTATCACTTAAAAGCTTAAAATTATCATTGTTACATAATAACTCAATATTTTTCTTTGCATCATTTAAATTAGGACTAAATTTTTTTATAACAAAATCATTAAAATAATTCATATTTGATACATCAACAAGGTTTTTTATCATATTAATACACCTCTATCTCTACAAAATGAATTTTTGTTGAATATTTTTTTGCAAAATTAATTTTCTATCAGGATCTATATTTTTAAACCTGTAATCTCTTCTTAATTTTCCTAATGCTTTAGTTTCAATTTGTCTAATTCTTTCTCTCGTAACACCAAACATATTACCAATTTCTTCTAATGTATAAATTTTATGATTAATAAATCCAAAACGATATTTAATAACCATTTTTTCTTTATCACTTAATCTCGAATTTTCTAATAATATATCAACATTCTCATTAAAAATTTTTTCATCTACTTTACTTAAACTATTATTTTCATCAACTATTACATCACCAAGTTCCGTATCCGCATCATCATCTCTTAAAAATTCATTTAATGATGATACATCATTATTTAATTGAAATAAAGCAGTTTTAACTTTTTCTTCTGGTAAATCAGTTAACTTAACAAGTTCATTTTCATCAGGTAAACATCCATTTAATTTATAAAAATGATCAGATGCCTTTTTAACTACATACATATATTCATTTAAATGCACAGGAATTCTTATTGTTCTCGATTCATTTGCTATAGTTCTTGTTATAGACTGTCTAATCCACCAAGTAGCATATGTTGCAAATGTCCATCCTAGTTTATAATTAAATTTATCAACTGCAATTAATAATCCTTCATTTCCTGCTTGTATTAAATCCATATAATCCAAACCAGTAATAGCTTGATATTTTTTAGCGACAGATACAACTAATCTTAAATTATGTTCAGCTAAAATATTTCTAGCATTTTGAGAGCCTAAATCCCTTTTTTTACATAAATCTATAACTTCTTCTCTAGTTAATAGTCTTCTTGGAGCTTGATTTAAATAAAAAGTTACTGGTTCTAATTCAAAATTATTAAAATCAATTTCCGTATTACTTTTAATATCTTCTAAACTAAGTTCTTCTAATTCTTTCTCAATATCTTCGATTTCTTTAACTTTTTTATAGGCAAATAGCATATTTTTAATAAAAGTTACTTCATGTAAATTTTTATCATCATAATTAATTTTATCTAAAATACATTCATCGAAAATCATCTTTTTAAAAGTATCATCATTATTTATAAGTGCAATTATTTCATATTCATTAAGATTAATAAAATTATTGTCTATCCAATCTAAAAATAAATCAAAATTAGTTGCAGAATTATGATTACCACTACATAAATCTTCCATATAATTTTTAACTTTTAATAAGTTTTCTTCATTTATCATATCTTTCATTATATATTCCCCCTTTAACAAAGTGACTATATAATAGCATATTTTTTTAGTAATGTCAAATCATTTGTTCGTAAGGATAGTGTTTACAAATTCGGGGAAACATGCAATTTTACGTATAGCTAGAAATTAATGCATAAAATAAATATGATTTTTCAGATATATAATATTTTTAATTGTTCGCTTGTTTATATATTACACAGATTGTATAATAACACCTAAGGAACAATTAGTTGCTGGGTGTCTATCCTCACCTTTTAATAATAAAAAAGATGAGGAGGTGATGCATATGAGTAAAAGAAGATTTATTATTAAATTTCTAAGATACATATGTTTCATTATTCTATGTATATCTATTTTGGTATACATAATAAAAAAATAGACACATAATTATCTAATAAGTTTATAAGATAATTAAATGTCTTTACCAAATTAAATTTAGGATAGACATTCAGCATTGCAAAACTAAATGTTCCTTTTTTATTTTATGTAAGTTTTCCTTACATATTCATAATAGCATAATTTTGTTATATTTTCAATATAAACCCAGCCAACATCAAAGATAACGCGCAACATCAAAGATAAATCGATTATAGTTAAAAATAAAAAAGCCTTATTTCAAAGCTTTTATCATCTTTAATGGTGCCTGTGAAGAAGAAGTCGAATAACTTTTCTTACAAACAATTAATAGGTAGTAATAACTTACTAACTAATACAAGTATACCACGGAAATATAAAAAAAATAGTAAAAAGCATTTATTTCAGTAAATCTTGGCAAAACATTGACTTTTACCGAGATTTACTTTAAAATTATATTAGGTGATGAAAAATGATTTATAGTTATAAAGATGTGATTTCTAAATATAAAAATAATTATCGATTAAATAAAGCTTTAAAAGATAAAAAAATATTTAAAATTGAATCAGGAATATATTCAAGTCAAGAATTTGTTAATTATTTATTGGTTATTAGCCAAAAATATCCTACTGCTGTTTTTACTTCTGATAGTGCTTTTTATTATTACAACTTAACTGATGTAATTCCTCAAAAATACTATCTTGCCACGAATAGAAAGGCAAGTAAAATAATGGATAATAAAGTAAAACAAATATATGTATCAGAAGATAAGTTTAATATTGGGGTTACTACAATAAAAGTTGATGGAATCAAAATTAAGATATATGACAAAGAAAAATTATTGATAGAACTGGTAAAAAATAGTAAAAATATTCCTTTTGATTATTATAAAGAGATTATAAATAATTATAGAAGTATTAGTGATAAACTTGATATGAATAAATTATCTGATTATTTGAACTATTATAAAAATAATATTGATTTATTTTTAAAAATACAAAAGGAAGTATTTTAATGAATTTACAAGAAATGATACAAAAGTACATAAAAAATGGTTATTCAGATGAATTTGCTTCCTCAAAAGTGTCCCAAGATTTAATACTAACAGCTATAGCAAATAGTAAATATAATCAAAATATTACTATTAAAGGTGGAGTTGTTATGCATAATCTATCAAATGATAAGCGTAGAGCAACTCGTGATTTAGATTTAGATTTTATAAAATATTCTCTCGATGATAATTCTATTAAAAACTTTATTAATGAATTAAATAAGTCTATTAATTATATTAATTTTGAAATAATAGATAAAATTATTCCATTACACCATCAGGATTATAAAGGTAAAAGAGTATTTTTAAAGATTAAAGATAACTATAAAAATGAA
>CAKOKM010000005.1 GCA_934091015.1 uncultured Bacilli bacterium
TATTATGCGATACGTTTTTATGTAAAATCGATAAAAACTCAATTATTTTTAGATAATTATTATGAAAAAGCAAATAAGAAATCTGTGAAATATCTTAAATTGTATTAAATTTAATCATAATTATGAATTAATAAGAGTAATTTCCTTAAAAAATAAATTTGTGTTTTTTCATTGTATATGATAGAGTATAACTTACTTAAGGGGGGATAATTATGTTTTGGAGTAAATTATTTAAAAAGAAAAATAAACTATCTAATGCTGATATTGTAGTAAATAGTTCTTATACTAAAATGCCTTTGCTTGAAGAATTAACTGCTGAAGAACAAGGATACGTTAATAAACTTAAAGAAGAGTACTTAAATTTTTATGATACCGAAGATAATTATATTGATTTAGATAAAGAACTATTTAATGAAATAAAAATGTGTCAAGATTTAGCCATAGATATTATGCATAATGACCATTTTGGACACATTGCAAGTTCAATAATAGATAGTAAAAAACTAGTATATTATTCACATGAAATAACCGAAATAAATAACATTTTAAAATATAAATATATTGCCTTAAACGAACTAAGAAAAGATAAAAAATATCTAGCTAAATATATGAGTTTGTATGTTCTAGGAAGAAGAAAAATAAACATATTAAAAGCCCTAGATCATCAAATGAATCTTATTAATAATTTAATAGTTATTGCTGATCAAAGAATATATGATTATAGTACTAAAGCAGTTGCCAATTATCCCAAAAATATAAATGAAGATATAGATTATGAATTAGAAAAAAGATATGATATTGTATTAAAAGATTATTTAAATTTATTCAATGATTCAAACATACTAAATAAAAAGATAAATAATACCGATAAAATCACATATATGGAGATAATGCTAAACAAATTTGTTTATGAAAATAAAAATTTAATAGGCAAATTAAAAGAACGTTTAAATGCAATTGCAAATACTGAAATAGAAGAGATAGAAGATCAAAATGATATCATAAGAGATTTAAGAAATATAAAGATGTATTTCAATATTTTCGATAAATATGGAAGAAGTATTATAAAAAAAGAAGATTTTGAAGAAATATATCAAGCAATTTTTAATACGATTAATTACTATCCGTTTACATATGGCATTAGAAGTTATTGTAGAAATGAAGCAAATAAGGAAGAATTAATGTTTTATAGCAAAATCATTAAAAGAAAAGCAGAATTATTTATAGATAAAAAATCAAAAATATTTGAAACAGGAATTATTAATGATAATATTTATCAAATTCTTTTAAAATTATTTGAATTGGATTCCACAGGAATTATATATAATGAAATGTTTATAAAAAATAATTTTGAAGTTTTTGATATGAAATACATAGACTTACTGCTATGTTTAGATAATCTTAATGGATTTTATTTATACTTTAATCAAACTAATTTTGAATTATTTGATTATATTATGAGCGCTTTACCAGTTGATCACGACACAATTAAAAGAAATTTATTTAAATATATTATCGGCTTATGTGACAAAACAAAATTTGAAGATATTGATATAGATAGAGAATATTTTATCCATAAATGTTGTTTTAATGTTTCCAATATTTATGAAATGAAATTATATTATCAATTATATAAAGAAAATATTAACTTTAGTAATTTACCATTACTAAATGAAACATGTGATATGGATAAATTTATTAATTATATCAATAAAAGTTGTCACGATAAAACAGTACTCTTACCAGAAGGAACTAAAGAATTAGAGATATATGTTGATAAATCATATAATGGTATAAAAATATATTTAAATAACGATATTTCTGACGTAAGATTTTATGGCAATGATATTGATTATAAAAAGTTAAATCACACTAAAATTTATCTACCATTAGACTTTAATAAAATAAATATTAATTTTATCGTAAAAAATGAATTAAATTATAATGCAAATTATCCTAAAGCAAGAATTTTAAATAAACAAGCATTGTTAGCAATCATTGAAAAAATTGGTTCAACATTGGTCTTACCAAAAAAGATATTTAGTGTATCTAATTCGTCAGAAGATAATCAAAAATTGTATAACGATCTATATTCACTATTTTATGGATTTTATAAAAGTGTTAAATATTTTATAGAAAAGTCAAATTCAATTAAAGAATCTGATAGTAGCGAGTTATTTAGCACATTGTTTAACAGCATAATAATTTTCGAAGAAAATTCTAATGAATATAAAATTAATAATGATTTGTTTGATAAAGAATCAATAAATGAAGAAATACATAGTGATTGTAATAATAATATTCTTAAGAGCTATGAAAAAGCCTTAAAAGATTTTGTCATCAAATTAATAAAATATAAAAATTATAGAAATTTAAAAATAGAACAATACATTAGCTCATTAAAAAGAAAAACTAAATAAAATTATAAAATGTAATATATGATAACACAAACATTTGCTTGTGTTTTTTCTTTACGTGTGATAGAGTATAACTTACTTAAGGGGAATAAATATGTTTTGGAGTAATTTATTTAAAAAGAAAAATAAAATATTTAATACAGAAATAGTTAATAATACATCTTCTAAAATACCTTCATTTGAAGAATTAACTACTAAAGAACAAGAATATGTTAGTAACTTAAAAGAAGAATATCTAAAATTTTATGAAAATGAAGATAATTATATTAACTTAGATAATGAACTATTTAATGAAATAAAAATGTATCAAGATTTAGCCCTAGATATTATGCATAAAGATCATTTCGGTAATATCGTTAACTCAATAATAGACAGTAAAAAACTAGCATATTATTCTCAAAAAATAACTGAAATAAATAACACTTTAAAATATAAATATATTGCCTTAAACGAATTAAGAAAAGATAAAAAATATTTAACTAAACATATGGGACTATATGTTTTAGGAAGAAGAAAAATAAACATATTAAAAGCTTTAGATCATCAAATGAATATTATAAACAATATGTTTGTTATCGCCGACCAAAAAATAACTGATTACTGTGCTTGTGCCATTGCAAACTATCCAAAAAATATTGATGAAACCACTAAAAAAGCATTAAATGACAGATACATCGAAGTAGAGAAAGATTATAAAAATTTATTTAATTCATCAATTGAATTAGATGATAGTATATCTATTGCAGATGAAATAACATACATGGAAATACTTATAGATAAATTTATATATGAAAATAAAGACTTAATAAATAAATTGAAAGAACAGTTAGATATAATAGCTTTTAATGAAATAATTGATGCAAAGGAGCAACAGGAAAAAATATCTAATCTTAAAAAAATTAAAATGTACTATCTTATATTTTACAAATATGGACGAAATCTAATTACCAAAGAAGATTTCAATGACCTATATCAAATAATATTTAATGTATATACTTATTTCCCTATTAGTAGTGGTTTCACAGAGTATTTTAATAAGAAAGCAAATAAAGACGAACTAATATTATATAGTAAAATAATAAAAGGTAAATCTGAAGCATTCATACTAAAACAATCAAAAATATTTGAAACAAATAAAATCAGTGATAAAGTTTATGGCTTGTTACTGAAAATTTTCAATTTAATCGAAAACGATGAAATTTATAAAAATATGTTTATATATGATGATTTTAATATTAAATATTTTCCAAATGTAGAATTGCTTTTAGCGTTAGATTTTGTAGATGGTATAGATAAGTATTTTGATAAAAAAGCATTTGACCATCCTCTTAAATTAATTGGTAAAGAGCCTTGGATTAGCAAAAATGCTTTAAAAAAAGATTATTATAAATATGTTTTTGGTTTATGTATCAACCCTAGTTCAAAACAAGATATTACCTCACAAAATCAATATTCAATAGATTTAATAAAATTGAGACAGTATTATGAATCAGAAGAGATTGTGCTTTATTATCTATTATATAAAGATAAAATAAATTTTACTGTTTTGCCATATTTATCTAAAAAACTAGAATTAAATAATTTTATTAATTATTTAAGCTCCTGCTGTGAAAAAGATAAAAACGATTGTATAAATATATTTATACCACCAAGAACTAAAAAAGTTTTCTTAGATATTCATACAAAAGACAGTTATCACTTAGATGACATTAATTTAAAAAGGATCTTTCTTAATAAAGATTTAGAAAATTTAATATTTTATTCGGATTTGTCTAAAACAAAGACAAATACTTTAGTAATGTTACCTGAAACAGTTAATAGATTAAGTATTGATTTTATCTCACCAATTAAGTATGATCATAAATCTTTAGCAGATATATATTATAGAATGATAAAAATTTGCAAATCACTAATGCTACCATCAAAAATATTTGAAATGAATGATAGCAAAGAAAACAATGAACAACTCTTTATTTATTTGTATGATTTATTATATTATTTTTTTAAGGACATCAAACAAGCTGAAACTTATGTTAAGTATTATACTATTTTTAGCAATATATTATCTGAATTAATAGTGTTTGAAAAAAACAATCATTTATATAGAGTTAGCGACTATTTAAAATTAATAAAAAAGGATAAGTCAAAATATGAAATTTCTAATGATATTGAAGAGGCATATAAGAAAGCTATTAAAGATTATATAAAAAATATTAATGATTATAAAAAATATGTAAAATTGCAATATATTTATGAAAAAATAACAAAATCAACAGAACAACCGAAGAAATTAATCAAAAAGGCATAGAAGCAAGTGAAACAGAGTAGTTAAATAATGCCAAAATCATCTTAAAAAATCAAAAAATGTTAACCATGTGTAAATATTTTAAATAAAATATACCTAAATGTTAAATTTATTGATATAATTAAAAGAATTTGTTTGACAAACTCTTTTTTTACTTGATATAATTTAGATTGGAACTGTGCCGGCTTTTGTCCGGTTATAGCGGAAAAAATATATTGTTTGGGGTGAAAATGAGTGGCGTACAAAAAAGCTAAATTTGGCGATCATGCCGAGAGAATTACATTCTCAAAAACATCTAATAATTATGAATTGGCAGATTTATTAGATATTCAAAAGAAATCATTTGATTGGTTTCTAACAGAAGGAATAAAAGAGGTATTTGAAGATTTATTCCCAGTAGAAAGTTTCACCGGAAATATTTCCCTAGAATTTGGAGATTATTCCTTTGATGAACCTAGATACTCAATTAAAGAGTGCAAAGAAAGAATGCTTACATTCGCAGCACCTTTAAAAGTAGAAGCAAGAGTTTTCATTAATGAAACAGGTGAAGTAAAAGAACAAGAGGTTTTCTTAGGTGACATGCCTATGATGACTGAAGCTGGAACATTCATTATTAATGGTGTAGAAAGAGTTATTCAATCACAATTAGTAAGAAGTCCATCTATTTACTTTAAACGTGAAATTGATAAAAACGGTCGTCCAGTAGTTTCTGGAGAAGTTATTCCAAATAAAGGAACATGGTTAGAATTCGAGTTAGATGCAAGAGACGTTATCTATGTAAGAATTGACCGTACTAGAAAAGTAACAATCACAACACTTTTAAGAGCACTTGGATTATCAAGTGATGAAGCAATCAAAGAAGTATTTGGTGAAGATAATTATTTTATCAATAATACATTAGAAAAAGATAGTACTAAAAATACTGATGAGGCTTTAATTGAAATTTACGAAAAATTAAAACCAGGTGAACCTGCAACACTTGATAGTGCTAAGAATCAATTAGTTGTTAGATTCTTCGATAAATTTAGATATGACCTAGCAAAAGTAGGACGTTATAAATTTAATCGTAAATTAAACGTATTAGATAGACTATTAGGTTGTACACTTGCTGAAAACTTAAAAAATGGTAAAGAAATAATCGCTAAAGAAGGCGAAGTAATTGACAAAAAACGTTTGGAAGAATTAAGACCATACTTTGCTGATGGATTAAACGTTAAAGAAGTTACAATAAATGAAGATTTAGATACATATAACAAGATTCAAGAAGTTGTTGTATATGATAAGAAAGATCCAACTAAGAAAGTAAATATTATTGGAAATGATCAAAATATTACTGAAAGAAGATTAACTATTTCTGATGTTTATGCAGCAGTAAGTTATTATTTAAATTTACTTGCTAATATTGGTAATATTGACGAAATAGATAACTTAGGAAATCGTCGTGTAAGACAAGTTGGAGAATTAGTTCAAACTCAATTTAAAGTTGGTATGGCTCGTATGGAAAGAGTTATTCGTGAAAGAATGACTACTCAGGAATTAGATACAGTTACACCAAAAACATTAATAAATATTAGACCAGTAACAGCTGCACTTAAAGAATTCTTTGGTTCATCTCAGTTGTCAAAATTCATGGATCAAATTAACCCAATTGCTGAGTTAACAGATAAGAGACGTCTATCATCTTTAGGACCAGGTGGTTTATCAAGAGACCGTGCTGGAATGGATGTACGTGACGTTAACGAATCACACTATGGTCGTATTTGTCCAATCGAATCACCAGAAGGTGCAAACATCGGACTTATTACATCACTAGCAAGTTATGCAAAAATTAATGAATATGGGTTTATTACAACTCCATATCGTAAAGTAGAAAATAAACATATTTTAGATGAAGTAGTTTATTTAACAGCTGATGAAGAAGCAGATTATTACATAAGTCAATCAACAATCCATATTGATGAAAATAATAATATTGTTGATGAACAAGTAGTTGCCAGACTTAATGGTGAATCAGTTATGGTTAAATCAGATTTAGTTAACTATATTGATGTATCACCATCACAAATCGTTTCAATTACAACAAGTTGTATTCCATTCTTAGATCACGATGATGCAAGACGTGCCCTAATGGGGTCAAACATGCAAAGACAAGCAGTACCTGTATTAAGACCAGAATCACCAATAGTTGGAACTGGTGTTGAATATGTTGCTGCTAGAGATTCAGGATCAACAATTGTTGCTAAAGCCGACGGTGTAGTAGAATACGCTGATGGTAAAAAAATTATTATTAAAAACGCTAAAGGAAAAGATGAATATTATTTAGCATCATTCGAAAGAAGTAATGCTGAAAGTAATATTTCTCATAATCCAATTGTTAAAAAGGGTGAAAAAGTTCATCGTGGTGAAGTTATCGCTGATGGACCAGCTACTCAAAATGGAGAACTTGCACTAGGTAGAAACATGGTAGTAGCGTTCATGACATGCAATGGTTATAACTATGAAGATGCCGTTGTATTAAATGAAAAATTAGTTAAAGATGATGTTTATACAACATTACATATTGAACATTATGATACAGACTGTCGTGATACAAAATTAGGACCTGAAGAAATTACAAGAGATATTCCAAACGTTGGAGAAGATGCTCGTAAGAATTTAGATGCTAATGGTATCGTAAAAATTGGTACTGAAGTACATGAAGGCGATATCCTAGTTGGTAAAGTTACTCCAAAAGGAATGCAAGAATTAACTAGTGAAGAAAAATTATTACATGCAATCTTTGGTGAAAAAACTAGAGAAGTAAGAGATACTTCACTTAGAGTTGCTCACGGTGCTGACGGAATTGTTCATGACGTAAAAGTTTATACAAAAGAAAATTCCGATGAATTAGCTCCTGGAGTTTCAAAAATCGTTCGTGTTTATATAATTCAAAAACGTAAGATTCAAGTCGGAGATAAAATGTCAGGACGTCACGGTAATAAAGGTGTTATTTCCCTAATTTTACCAGAAGAAGATATGCCATACTTACCAGATGGTACTCCAGTTGATATTGTTCTTAACCCACAAGGTGTTCCATCTCGTATGAACTTAGGACAAATCTTAGAGTTACACTTAGGAATGGCTGGTAAAAAATTAGGTGTTAAATATGCAACTCCAGTATTCGATGGTGCAACAGTTGATGAAATTAAAGAAGAAATGGCTAAAGCTGGTATGGACTTAGATGGTAAAACAGATCTATATAATGGACGTACTGGTGAAAAATTCGAAAACCGTGTTGCTGTAGGTGTTATGTACATGATCAAATTACATCACATGGTAGATGATAAAATTCATGCTCGTTCAACTGGGCCTTACAGTTTAGTAACACAACAACCATTAGGTGGTAAAGCACAATTTGGTGGTCAAAGATTCGGAGAAATGGAAGTTTGGGCATTATATGCATATGGTGCTGCTCATGTATTACAAGAAATCATGACAATTAAATCAGATGATGTAGTTGGACGTGTTAAAGTATATGAAGCCTTAGTTAAAGGACAAACTCCAAAAGGTGCTGGAATGCCTGAATCATTCAGAGTATTAATTAAAGAATTCCAAGCATTAGGACTTAATGTTGAAATGATCGACCAAGATGGTGTTGCTCATGAATTAAAAGAATTAGAAGCCGAAGAAGATGCTGCATCAGATGCAATTACTATTGATGAAATAGATGCAAAAACTGGTGATATAGTCCATAAAAAAGATGCACCACTTCCTGAAAACTTTAGAAGACCTGAAGTAAATGCAGATTTAAATGATAATCTAGAAGATGATTATTCAGATGATGATGAAGAAGATGAAAATTTCGATGACGAAGAACCTGATTTTGAAGAATTAGAAGACATCGAAAACGGAAATCTAGAAGTGGAGGAATAAAAATGTTGGAAGTTAATAATATTAAAGGTATTCGTATTAGTATTGCTAGCCCTGAAAAGATAAGAAGTTGGTCATTTGGTGAAGTTAAAAAACCAGAGACAATTAATTATCGTACATTAAAACCAGAAAGAGATGGATTATTCTGTGAAAAAATCTTTGGACCTACAAAAGATTTTGAATGTTCATGTGGTAAATATAAAAGATTAAGATATAAAAACGTAGTTTGTGATAGATGTGGTGTAGAAGTTACTCGTTCTAAAGTACGTCGTGAACGTATGGGACACATAGAGCTTGCTGCACCTTGCTCTCACATCTGGTTCTTCAAAGGTGTTCCATCAAAAATGGGATTAGTACTAGATATGTCTCCAAGAGAACTTGAAGAAGTATTATATTTCGTATCATACGTAGTAATTAATCCGGGAACAGCTCCACTAGAGAAAAAACAAACCCTATCAGATAAAGAATATCGTGCATATTATGAAAAATATGGTAATTCATTTGAAGTAGGTATGGGTGCTGAAGCAATCCAAAAATTATTAAAAGAAGTAGACGTTGATAAAGAAATTGAAAAATTACGTGCTGAATTAGACGGGGCAACTGGTCAAAAACGTATCCGTTTAGTTAAGAGATTAGACTGTTTAGTAGCGTTCCAAACATCAGGAAATAAACCTGAATGGATGGTATTAGACGTAATTCCTGTAATTCCACCGGATTTAAGACCAATGATTCAATTAGATGGTGGTAGATTTGCAACATCTGATTTAAACGATTTATATCGTCGTATCATTAATCGTAACAATCGTTTAAAGAAATTGTTAGAGCTTGGTGCTCCATCAATAATTGTTCAAAATGAAAAACGTATGTTACAAGAAGCAGTAGATACATTATTTGATAACGGTAGACGTGGAAGAAGTGTAAGTGGTGCTGGTAATCGTGCATTAAAATCATTATCTTCTATGTTAAAAGGTAAACAAGGACGTTTCCGTCAAAACTTATTAGGTAAACGTGTTGATTACTCTGGTCGTTCAGTTATCGTAGTAGGACCAAATTTAAAAATGTATGAATGTGGTCTTCCAAAAGATATGGCTTTAGAACTATTTAAACCACATGTAATTAATGGTTTAGTAGAAAGAGGCTTAGCTCATAACATTAAAGGAGCTAAAAAATTAATAGATAATAAAGATGACTGTGTTTGGGATGTAGTTGAAGATGTAATTACTGAACATCCAGTTATGCTTAACCGTGCGCCAACATTACATAGACTTGGTATTCAAGCATTTGAACCAAAATTAGTTGGTGGTAAAGCTATTAGATTACACCCACTAGTATGTGCTGCATTTAATGCCGATTTCGATGGTGACCAAATGGCAGTTCACGTACCAATTAGTGAAGAAGCTAAAGCAGAAGCAAGAATCCTAATGTTAGGTGCTAATAACATCTTAAAACCATCAGATGGTAAACCAATTGTTACTCCATCACAAGATATGGTATTAGGAAACTATTACATTACATTAGAATATGCTGGAGAACCAAACGAAGGTAAAGTTTATAAAAATTCAAACGAAGCATTAATGGCTTATGAAAGAAGAGAAATAACTTTACATACAAGAATTGCTCTTCCAGTTAGATCATTTAAATATAAAATATTTGCAGATGATGTTAAAGATAAATATTTAGTTACAACAGCTGGTAAATTATTATTTAACGAAATCTTACCAGATACTTATCCATTTATTAATGAACCAACTAAAGACAATATTGAAGGGTTAACACCAAACAAGTATTTCTTAGAAATGGGAACTAATATTCCTGAAGCAATTAAAGCTATGCCTTTAACACCAGCGTTTGCTAAAAAGACATTACAACAAATAATTGCTCAAATATTTAAACGTTATAAAACAACCGAAACATCTATGATGCTAGATAGATTAAAAGATTTAGGATTTAAATATTCTACAATTTCAGGTATCACATTCAGTATTATGGATATCATGACTAGTCAACATAAACAAGAATATATTGCAGCTGGTCAAGAAAAAGTTAATAAAATAAATAAACAATTCCAAAGAGGTTTAATTACTGATTTAGAAAGACATAATTCAGTATGTGCTGTATGGAATGAAGTAAGAAGTCAAGTAGAAGCAGAGTTAAAAGAAATTGCTTCAAATAATCCAACTAATCCAATATTCATCATGATGTCATCTGGTGCCCGTGGTTCATTAAACCAATTTACCCAAATGGCTGGTATGCGTGGATTAATGGCTAAACCAAACGGTGATGCAGTAGAAATCCCAATTTTAACATCACTTTATGAAGGACACTCAGTTAACGAATTCTTCGTTAATACTCACGGTGCTCGTAAAGGATCTGCCGATACAGCCCTTAAGACAGCCGATTCAGGTTACTTAACAAGAAGACTTGTAGATGTTGGTCAAGATATAATTATTAAAGAAGAAGATTGTGGTTGCACATCAGGCCTAGTAGTATCAGACTTTATTAACGACAGTGATGGCTCAGTTATTGAATCAATGGCTGAAAGAATCGTTGGTAGATATGCTGCTAAAAAGGTTATCAATCCCGAAACTAAAGAAGTTATTGTTGATAAAGGTGAAGCAATTACAGAAAGTATTGCAAGCAAGATTGTTAAAGCAGGTATTACAAAAGTTGAAATCAGAAGCGTATTAACTTGTAAGAGTGAACACGGAATTTGTCAAAAATGTTATGGTTACAACCTAGCAACTGGTAACTTAGTTGAAACAGGTGAAGCTGTAGGTATTATGGCTGCTCAATCAATCGGTGAACCAGGTACACAGTTAACACTTCGTACATTCCATGCCGGTGGTGTAGCTTCAGAAGAAGATATCACTCAAGGTTTACCAAGAGTTGAAGAAGTATTTGAAGCTCGTCGTCCAAAAGGAAAAGCAACAATTGCTGAAATTACTGGTAAAGTATCTAAAATTGAAGATGCTTCTGGTAAATGGAAAGTAACTGTTATGAATGACAATGAAGCTAGAGAACATACAACAAGTTATGGTGCTAAATTAAGAGTAGAAGTAGGATCAGAAGTTAATGCTGGTGATAGATTAACTGAAGGCATTATTGCACCTAAAGAATTACTTGCAGTTACCGATCCAATTACTACTCAAGAATATATCTTAAAAGAAATTCAAAAAGTATATAAATCACAAGGTGTTGATATTGCTGATAAACACGTTGAAGTTATTGCATCAAGAATGATTAATAAGATCAGAATAACTGATGCCGGAGATACTGATATGGTAGCTGGTTTAACAGTTAGTATTAGAGAATTTGCTAAGAAGAATAAACCAATTATTCTTGAAGGTAAAGTTCCTGCTAAAGGTTACCCAATTATCTTAGGTATTACAAAATCAAGTTTAGAAACTGATTCATTCTTATCAGCTGCATCATTCCAAGAAACAACAAGAGTATTAACAGATGCTGCTATTAAAGGAAAAGTTGATGAATTAAGAGGCTTAAAAGAAAATGTTATTTTAGGTAAATTAATTCCAGCTGGTACTGGCGCAAGACAATATGCTGATGTAGATATAACATTAGAAAAAGAATTTTTATCAGATGAACCAAGTGAGGTATTGGAAGAAGAATTCTTAGATAATGAAGAACAACCAAATATTGAAGTTAATGAAGTAGAAGAAAACGCTTTAGAAAATAACGAAGAAATTACTGAAACTAGCGATAATGAATAATATTAAAAGCTAAGATAGAAATATCTTAGTTTTTTATTGTAATAATATTATTCATTTGTTTTATAATAAACATTTTACATTTTATAGTCAATTTGATAGAATATAGTTGTGATTTTATGAAGAAGTATCAAAGATGGATATACATTATATCTGCCATTATAATTTTTATTTTAATTATAGCAATGCTTATAATTCACATATTTAGTTATTAAAAGGAGATTAGAGAAAATGAAAAGAGATATTTTAATAGGTGGCGCATGGCCATATGCTAATTATTATTTACACGTAGGACACTTAGCAGCCCTTTTGCCAGGAGATGTTATAGCAAAATACTATCGAATGTGTGGAGATAATGTTATTTATGTATCTGGTTCCGATTGTCATGGAACTCCAATAACTGAAAGAGCTAAAAAAGAAGGAACTACACCAAAAACTATAGCAACTTTTTATCATGAAGAATTTGTTAAAACATTTAATAATATTGGCTTTAATTATGATTTATATACTGCAACAATGACAGATTATCATAAAAAATATGTTCAAAATGCTTTTTTAAAAATGATAAATAACGGTTATATTTATGAAAAAGAAATTGAACAAGATTACTGTGATACATGTAATAAATTTGTATCAGATCGTGAAATAGTTGGAACATGTCCAAATTGTGGTGGAGAATCTACTGGTGACCAATGTGATAATTGTTTAGCATCTCTAGATCCAAGTCAAGTATTAAATAAACATTGTAAAACATGTGGTAGCTTGCTAACAACTAAAATAAATAAACATTTATATTTTAAATTACCAGAATTTAAAGAAGAATTACAAAAACTATTAGATAAAAATAAAGATAAATGGCGTAAAAATGCTATTGGTGAAACTCAAAAATACATTGATGGGTTAGTAGAAAGAGCAACAACTAGAGAACTTGACTGGGGTGTTGAAGTACCAGTAAAAGGCTACGAAAACAAAAGAATATATGTATGGATTGAAGCTGTTTTAGGTTATTTAAGTACAGCCGATAAGGTATTACGTGAAAGAGGATTAAATCCCGATGAAATATTATCAGATAACAATCAAAATTTAAGAGTTTATATGGTTCATGGTAAAGATAATATCCCATTCCATACAACAATTTTTCCAGCTCTTGAACTAGCAATAGGGGATAATTATAGACTACCTGATTATATAATTTCATCAGCATATGTTAATTTAAATAATGAAAAAATGAGTAAAAGTAAAGGAAATCTAATATCAGTTAACGAATTATTAGAATTATTTAATAAAGATACATTAAGATTCTACTTTATTTTTAATGGTCCTGAAGTTAAAGACATTAGTTGTTCAATTGAAGAAATGATAACTGTTCATAATAAATTCTTAGTTGGAACGTTAGGAAACTTTATTAATCGTAATTTCTCATTCATAAATAAAAAGTTTGAAGGTATAATTACCGAAGGAAAAGTAGATTCTAAAATAAAAGAAACAACTTTAAACACTTATAAAGAAGTTGGAGAACTAATTGAAAAAGGAGAATTAAAGTCAGCATTATCAAAAGTAATGGATTATATTTCTTTAGGAAACAAATATTATGATGAAAATACTCCATGGATCAAAGTTAAAGAAAATATTGAAGAATTTAATGATATAACTTATACTTGCACTTATATGATTGTAAATATAGCTAACTTAATTAAACCATTCTTAAGTGAAACTTCAGAAAAAATTCTTAATATGTTAGACATATCTAAAGAAAGTAACTGGCAAGAAAAAGAATTAACAGGTAGCATTAAAATAGTAAATAATGAATTATTATTTAATCGTATCGATGATGAAGAAACTAAAAGTATTATGGATAAATTAAATAACAAATAGTTTAAAATAAAGTCTTACGTCACCAAAAGTAAGGCTTTTTTATATTGACTTAATAACAAATGTTTGCTACAATATATCACATATAAGCAAAAGGGGGATTTATATGGGAAGAAAATTGCAAACTATTTATGAATATTTTAAAGAATATTCTGAAGAAATGATAAATAAGGTCATATCAAATTTAAGTACAGAGGATAAAGAATTATTAACTATTAGATACGGTGAAGATTTACATAATCCGTGTCCTAAAGAAGAATGGAATAATAATAAATATCGTAATCAATTTTATAAAGTATTAATTCCTAAAATTAGAACTTTATTAGAAGCAAAAAAAGCAAATTATATAGTTAAAGAAAACGAAGAAGAAAATAAAAAAATTATTCAAGAAAACATAAAAGAAAATACTAAAGACATAGAAATATCTTCAATTCCATCTTATACAATTTATGATTTAAATAATTATAAAGTATTAATTGATTTAATAAACAAAAATGTTTCAAATACAGATATATGTAATGAGCTAAATATTACCTTTTCTGAGTTAACAGCAAAGTTATTAGAACTTAAGAATTTAGGCATATCATATCAAAGAAAATATTATTCAAATGGTATGATCCAATATGTACCTATTTCAAGAATATCATGTTTAAAAAATAATGCTAAACAAAGTCAAGAAGAAACAATTATAACTGACAAATTCGAAAACGAAATAAGAATTGTAGCTTCATCAGATTTCCATTACGGAAACAGTGGATGTCGTCAAGATCTAATTGAGAAAGCATTCAATTATTGCGTGCAGAACGGAATTCATATTATTATGTGTGGTGGTGACTTACTTGATGGAGTCTTCAGCAAGGGGACGCAAATAATATCAGATCCTTATGAGCAAGTTAAATATTTCTTAGAAAATTATCCACATGATGATTCAATTTTAACATTCTCTGTTGGTGGAGATCATGATTTATCAATATTAAATAGTTCTTGTTTAGATTTATCCTTAATTACATCTAATTATCGTCCTGATGTTATAATTCCGGGATATAATAATAGTATTATAAATATTAAAAATGATATGATTCACCTATATCATCATACAGAAAACGGTGTTAAGTTTACACGAGATGCAGGAATCACATTGCATGGCCACTCACACAATTATAGTATTAAAACAAGTTATAATGGTAAATCATTAGATATATGCGTTCCAAGCTTGTCAAATATATTACAACCAGTACCTACTATTTTAGACATGTCAATAAAATTTAAAAATGGTTTTATAAGTGAAGTTTGTGTTAAACAAATTATGTTAGAAAATAAACCGATAGTTTTAGGAGAATTTAATTATTATAAAGATAATAATATAGTAGGTCCAATAAATAATACTGAAAATTATAAATCATTAGCAAAAGTAGCAATTCCAGTAGAAAGTGAATTTACTGATGATATTAAAAAAACATCAATGTCTCAAATTGAAAAATTTAATAAAAGATATAAATTGTAAAAGCATAAAGATCCTTTAAATAAGGATTTTTTAATTTGTCAAAAAACAAAAATTAAAAATTTTGACAAATTTAGCACTCATATATTGACAAGTGCTAAGCATAATATTATAATGATATTAGCATTCAGGAAAAATGAGTGCTAATAAAAGGGAGTGATTAAATGAATAATCGCCAAAATAAACTTTTAAAACTGATTGTCGAAACATATATCAATACAATTAGACCTGTTGGATCAAAAAGTTTAGTTAAAAAGCTTAAATGTTCTAGCGCAACAATTCGTAATGATATGGCATTCTTAGAAAGTTTAGGTTATTTAGAAAAGACTCACACATCAAGCGGGCGTATTCCTTCAGAAGCAGGATACAAATATTATGTTGATAATTTAATGAAGCCAAAAGAATTAACTGGAGAAGAAGTATTAAAATTACAAACTATTTTAAATAATAAGAATTTACCAGTAAGTGATTGTATCGTAAAATGTATGGAAATCATAAGTGATATTACCAATTATACAACCGTCATTTTAGGTAAAGAAAGTGAAAATAATACTTTAAAACAAATAAGTATTATCCCATTAGATACAAATAAAATAGTAGCCGTAGTTGTTACATCTTCTGGACATGTTGAAAATAAACAATTCATTATCCCAAACAATATAAGTATAAATGAATTAGTTAAAACAAGCGAACTTATTAATAAAGAATTATTTGGTACTAAATTATCTAACATTAATGAAAAATTAGAATTTGAAATTAAACCTGTGATTGCTAAAAAAATTAAAGAACATGAAGCAATTATGAAATTATTTAAAGAAGCTTTTGAAGATTTCACTGTAAAGAATTCCGATGTATTATTTCAAGGCAAAACTAATATTTTAAAGCAACCAGAATATGATGAACCAGATAAAATTAAAGGAATGATTAGCAAACTTGAAAATATCGAACTAGTCAAAAAGATTGAAACAGATGATGAAGGAATCAATATATACATTGGTGAAGAAAATGAATTTGATCCAAATGTAACTGTTATTAAAACAAGCTATAATATTGCTGGAGAAGAAGGAACTATTGCCATAATAGGACCAAAAAGAATGGAATACGATAAAGTAGTTACACTTCTTAACTACTTAAAAAGTTACTTAGAAAGGTGATCCAAATGGAAAAAGAACATAAAAAGAAAAATGTAGTTGAAGAAGAGACAAAAGAAAAAAATATTAAACACGAAAATAAACATAATGAACTACAAAAAGAAATTGAAGAATTAAAAACAAAATTATCTGAAGAACAGGCTAAATCGATGAGAATTCAAGCAGAAATGATGAATTTTAAAAGAAGAAAAGAAGACGAAATAGCAAATATTTACAAATATTCAAATGAAGAATTAATTGAAGATTTATTGCCAACTATTGATAACTTTGAAAGAGCATTAAAAGCAGAAGTTTCAGATGAAGCAAGTGATGAAGTTAAAAAATATCTTGAAGGATTTAAAATGATTTATACAAATTTGATTAAGTTGCTTACTGATTTAGGTGTTAAAGAAATAGAAGCATCAGGAATTGAATTTGATCCAAATTATCATCAAGCCGTTTTAACCGATAAAGATGAGAATAAGCCTTCAAATGTAATATTAGAAGTATTGCAAAAAGGATACATCTATAAAGATAAAGTAATTCGTCCAGCAATGGTTAAAGTTAATGAATAAATATAAAGGAGTATTGCAATGAACATTGAAGATGAAATTAATCAAATTGTAAATGATGATCAATTTGATTATAGTGAAGATTATGAAAATTGCTTTGAATTAATGGTTAGATTAAGATCATTAGATGAAAATGATATTGAATATAATCATTTATATGAAGAATTTTCAAAAGCTTTTTCTAAATTAAAATTAGAAGAACAAAAAATTATTAGAAAAATTTATGAATTAGATGATGCAATTTTTGAAGAAATTGCAAAATCAAAAGATGAACAATTCGATTATGATTTAAAAAATAAAATAAAAAATGAAAAAATTAATTCTGCTCACAGAAGATAATATAAGAAAGGAAATGATTAATTATGAGTAAAATTATAGGTATAGATTTAGGAACAACAAACAGTTGTGTAGCTGTTTTAGAAGGTGGAGAACCAAAAGTTATTGTTAACCCTGAAGGCGACAGAACGACTCCATCAGTAGTTGCTAGTAAAAAAGGAGAAATCCTAGTTGGTGTTACTGCAAAAAGACAAGCTGTAACAAATCCTGAAAATACAATTAGTTCAATTAAAAGACATATGGGAACTGATTACAAAGTAGAAATGGATGGCAAAAAATATACTCCAGAAGAAATCAGTGCTAAAATTTTAATGAAATTAAAAGCCGATGCTGAAGCTTATTTAGGAGAAAAAGTTACTAAAGCTGTTATAACAGTTCCAGCATATTTCAATGACGCTCAAAGACAAGCAACTAAAAATGCTGGCAAAATAGCTGGTTTAGAAGTAGAAAGAATTATCAATGAACCAACCGCTGCAAGTTTAGCATATGGTCTTGATAAACAAGATAAACAAGAAACTGTATTAGTTTACGATTTAGGTGGTGGTACATTTGATGTATCAATCCTTGAATTAGGTGATGGTGTATTTGAAGTTAAATCAACAAGTGGTAATAACCATTTAGGTGGAGATGACTTTGATAAATGCATTATGGATTACTTAGTATCTGAATTCAAGAAAGAAAACGGAATCGACCTATCTAAAGATAAAATGGCAATGCAAAGAATTAAAGATGCTGCCGAAAAAGCTAAGAAAGACTTAAGTGGAATGTCTACAACAAATATCAATTTACCATTTATTACTCAAACTGAAAGTGGTCCAGTTCATATGGATATTAACTTAACAAAAGCTAAATTTGAAGACTTGTGTCGTGACCTATTTGATTCAACATTAGAACCAGTTCGTAAAGCTTTAAAAGATGCAAATCTTAAATCATCAGATATTGATGAAGTAATCCTAGTTGGTGGATCAACTCGTATTCCTTACATTCAAGAATTAGTTAAAAAAGAATTAGGAAAAGAACCAAATAAGAGTGTTAACCCTGATGAAGTAGTTGCTATGGGTGCTGCTATTCAAGGTGGAGTTTTAACCGGAGAAGTTAATGATTTAGTATTATTAGATGTTACACCATTATCACTTGGTATTGAAACATTAGGTGATGTAATGACTGTATTAATTCCAAGAAATACAACAATTCCAACAAGTAAATCACAAGTATTTTCAACAGCACAAGATAATCAACCAGCCGTAGATATTCATGTATTACAAGGTGAAAGACCAATGGCTGCTGATAATAAAACACTTGGAAGATTCCAATTATTAAATATTCCACCAGCACCAAGAGGAGTTCCTCAAATTGAAGTAACATTTGATATTGATGCTAACGGAATAGTTAACGTAAAAGCAAAAGACTTAGGAACTAATAAAGAACAATCAATAACTATTACATCAAATACAAATTTAACTGATGAAGAAATTGATAAAATGATGAAAGAAGCTGAAGCTAATAAAGATGCTGATGAAAAACGTAAAGCCGAAGCCGATACCCGTAATGAAGCAGATCAAACAATATTTGCTTGTGAAAAAGCTATTAAAGATTTAGGAGAAAAATTAACTGATTCTGAAAAGAAAGAAACAGAAGATTTAATCGCTGACCTAAAGAAAGCTTTAGAAGGAACAGATATTGATGCCATTAAAGATAAAACAAAAGCATTAAATGACAAAGCAATGGCATTAGCAACTAAGGTTTATGAAGAAGCTGCTAAAACAGCTGAAGCAAATAAAAACAATAATTCATCAGATAAAAATGATGGTGCTGAAGAAGCCGAATTTGTAAACAAAGACTAATTAGTAAAGCAAAAAGTTCTAGTTATTGCTAGAACTTTTAACTAATTACAATAAAATATAAATAAAAGGGTAATTTATGATAAAGCAAAAAACAAGAAATGAAATAGAAGATAAATATAAATGGGATTTAACCGCAATATTTAAAAACGATGAAGAATTTTTAAATGAGCTAGAAAAATGTAAAGGTATTGTTAGTGAACTTAATAAGTTCAAAGGACATATTTTAGATAGTGCTAATTCACTTTATGATTATTTTAAAACAAGTGAAAAAATCGAGAGAAAACTATATAAATTATATTATTACGCAAATCTAAAGCACGATGAAGATACTATAAATCCAACATATCAAGAATATTATCAAAAAATCCAAAAACTTTTAACAATATATTCTGAAGAAACATCTTTTGTAGCACCAGAAATGATGAAAAAAGATTATAGTTATGTAAAAAAATTAATTGATGAAAATAATGAATTAAAAGATTATGAACATAATTTAGAAGATTTCTATCGTTATAAAGAGCATACATTAACCGATAAAGAAGAAAAAATATTAAGTACTTTATCAGATGTATTAGGCAAAAATGCCGAAACATTTGAAGCTCTAACTGATAGTGATTTAAAATTTGGTAATCTAAAAGATGAAGATGGTAAAATAATTGAATTCACCGAAAGTAATTGGAGTAAAATTGCCAGATCTCCATCAAGAAATGTTAGAAAAAAAGGATTTAAATTATTATATAAAAGATATGCTGAATTTAAAAATACCTTAGCAAGCACGTTTGCCGGAAATGTAGATGTATTAATAAATTTAGCCAAAATAAGAAATTTTTCATCATCCCTAGAAGCATCTTTATTTGATGATGCAATTAGTAAAGAAGTATATATAAATGTAATTAACACAGTTAAAAATAATTTAGAACCACTTTATAATTATTATAATTTAAAGAAAGAATGCTTAAACTTAGATATATTGCATTTATATGATATATATGTTGATTTAAAACAAGATTATAATCGTGAATTTAAATTTGAAGAAGCAAAAGATTTAGTGTTTAAAGCATTAAAACCATTAGGCGTTGATTATTTAAATATACTACAAAAAGCGTTTGATGAAAAATGGATCGATGTATATAACAATGTTGGAAAAAGAAGTGGAGCCTATTCAAGCGGCTTTTATGATACTTATCCTTATGTTCTTCTTAATTTTGAAGGAAAATTAGATGATGTGTCAACTCTTGCCCACGAACTAGGCCATTCAGTTCATACTTATCTATCATGCAATAATAACACATATAATAATTCAAGTTATAAAATATTTGTTGCTGAAGTAGCATCAACTGTTAACGAAATGTTATTGAGATTATATCTACTTAATAACTCAAAAAATGATAATGAAAAACTATATATATTAAATCAAATAATGGAACTATTTAAATCAACAATATACCGTCAAACCATGTTTGCCGAATTTGAAATGAATATGCATAACTTAAGAAGTAATGGTGAAGCATTAACTTATGAATTGTTATGTCAAAAATATTATGAACTAAATAAAACTTATTTTGGTAAAGATGTTATAGTAGATAAGGAAATAATGTATGAATGGGAAAGAATCCCTCATTTCTATTATGATTTCTATGTTTATAAATATGTTATAGGTCTTGCTTGCGCATGTAAAATTGCTAATGACATTTATAATAAAGTTCCAAATGCATTAGAAAATTATAAAAAGTTTTTAAAAAGTGGTGGATCAAATTACCCAAGTGAAGAATTAAAATATGCAGGTATAGATATAACTAAACCTGATGTACTAATAGATGCAATAAATTTCTTTGATGAAACAGTTAAAGAATATCAAAAAATATTAAGAAAGAGGTAATAAAAATGGCTAAAAAGGATTATTATGAAACATTAGGTGTATCAAAAAATGCTACTGATGCTGAAATAAAAAGTGCTTTTAGAAAAATGGCTAAACAATATCATCCAGACGTAAATAAAGAGCCTGGTGCTGCTGAAAAGTTTAAAGAAATATCTGAAGCCTATAGTGTTTTATCTGATGAAAATAAGCGAAAAATATATGACCAATATGGTGCCGATGCTGTAAATAATGCTGGTCAAGGCGGTACCGGAGGGTTCGGTGGTTTTGGCGGATTCCAAGGTGGATTTGGGGATTTTTCTGGATTTGGTTTTGGGCAAGACGATTTAGAAGACATTATTAGTTCATTCTTTGGCGGTGGTTCATCTAAATCAAGAAAAGCATCAGCTACTAAGGGCGAAGATTCACTAGTAAGAATCAATCTAACGTTTGAAGAAGCTATGTTTGGATGTGAAAAATCATTTAAAATAAGTTTGAATACTATGTGTCAAGATTGTAACGGTAAAGGAGGATTAAATCCTCATACATGTTCAAAATGTAACGGTAAAGGACGCATTATTTCTCAGCAAAGAACCTTATTTGGTGTAACCAGTGTTCAAACAATTTGTCCAAACTGTCGTGGTACAGGAGAAGAATTTGCTAAAACATGTTCAACATGTCGCGGTACCGGAAGATGTAAAGTTGAAAAGACAATTACATTAAGAGTACCATCAGGAGTAGCAACAGGTGATCAAATGCGTATGTCTGGAAAAGGTTCTGCTGGAACAAATGGTGGGCCAAATGGTGACATATATATCGAATTTGTAGTTAAAGATCATCCATTATTTGTTAGAGATGGCCGTAATATTATCTTAGAAGTACCGTTAACTATAACTGAAGCTGTATTAGGATGTGTTAAAGAAATTCCAACAATTAATGGAAAAACTAAAATAGAAATCGATGCTGGAGTTCAAAATGGAGAAGAGTTAAAACTTCGTGGTAAAGGTATTAATGAGGAACGTAGTGGTAAAACAGGCGATATGATTATTAAAATAAAAGTATTAATTCCTAAAAAATTAGACAGAACTCAAAAATCATTATTTAAAGATTTAGCAGATACTGACTTAGAAACAAATGAAGAGTTTAAAAAGTTTAATAAATATTTATAATCATTGTTTATTAAACTTTTTCTTTTTGATATAATTTAATGGTAATAGAAAGTTGGCGATTAATAGCATGGAACAAATAAAAAAATGGCTTAAAGAAAACATTGTATTTTTAATTATTTTAACAACAATCATTGTAATTAGAATATTCTTTTATTCTCCAATAAGAGTAAATGGAACAAGTATGTATCCAACTCTTCAAGATAAAGAATTTATGATATTAAATAAAATAAGTTTAAAACAAGGAATCAATAGATTTGATATTGTTGTAGTTCAAGATAATAATAACAAACACATTATAAAAAGAGTAATTGGATTACCAGGTGAATCAATTATGTACAAAGATAATAAATTGTATATCAATGGTAAAGTAGTTGAAGATAATTATAGTAAAACTGATACTAATGATTTTGATAATATCGTATTAGGTGAAAACGAATATTTTGTTATGGGTGATAACAGAGTAGTGTCAAAAGATAGTCGTGTAATAGGCCCAGTAAATATTAAAAATATAAAAGGAAAAACCAATTTAATAATCTTTCCTTTTAATAAAATAGGATTTGTTGAATGAAAAATTATATTTTAAATATATATTCAAACTATTTATTAGAAGAAGAAATTAATAAAATAATATCAAAAGAAGATAACATAATCAATTTAAATTATGATGATCTAAAAATAGATGATGTCATTTTAGAATGTTCATATTACTCGCTAATTGATACTTCTAAATGTGTAATAGTTAAAAATTTCAAGTTAAATGAAGATGCAAGAAAATTAATAAACTATCTAGAAAATCCCAACAAAGACGTTAAATTAATATTAGTATGCAATAACTATGATAAACGAAACAAAATATATAAAGATATTAAAGACAAGATAAACATTATCGAAATAAAAGCATTAAAACCTAATGAAATTATAAATAAGATAAATTCCTACTGTAAAGAAAAACAAATTAAAATAGGTTACAACGATATAAATTATTTATTAGATAAAAATCAAAATGACTTAGACCTAGTAATAAGTGAAATAACCAAATTATGCATCATATCAAATAATATTAATACAGATATAATTAACACTTATGGCTCATTTATACCAAATGACGATAGTTTCGAATTATGTGATGCAATTGTTGAAAAAAAGGTCAAAGAAATACCATCACTATTAAATGAATTTATTGAAGCAAGAAAAGAAGTAATCCCTTTTATCGCCTTGCTTGCTATGCAATATAGATATATTTATGCTTGTAAGAATATTAATAAATCATCCGATTATTTAATGAAGTTATTTAGTGTAAGTAGCGATTATCCATTTATTAAAGCAAAAGGTCGTACAAGCAAATATACGGTTCAAGAATTAAAAGAAATAATTATTAATTTAGCAAAAGCAGATTTAGATTTAAAATCAACAGATAAAGATAAATACAATATTTTAAAAGCATTTATAAGTAGCGTTATAGTATAAAAAGGATGGTTAAAATGGAAACAAAAGAAATTGTGTATAATGGTAAAAAAATAAATATAATTACTAGTTTACCAAATGAATATTATGAAAAAACATTACCAAATGAAACATTTGAAGAAATAAAAGAATTAATAATTGAAAACAATAAACAAACTTGTTTAGGAGAACAACAATGAATAAAGAACAAATATTAGATAATTTTTTAAAATATTATGCCGAAATTTTAAGACAAAATTCTGGTTTAACTTTAAATCAAGATACATTTTATTATGAATTGATGCAGTATGGATTAACAAAAGAAGAAATAAAAGACAATAATATATCAGAATGTTTTTTAGACTGGACAACCCATTTTAAAAACAGTAACTTATATGTAGGACAAATAGCTTCCCAGCCAGGATTTTGTCAGTTCGTAAATAGAGAAGGTTTCAGCCAATATAGTAATATAAAAATATATTTAAGCTTTAATAAAAAAGAAATAAAATCATGTGTTAATCAAATATTTGATTACATTAATAAAAATAATATGGCAACACGTTCTAAAGTATCACACACAATAAGAAGTGATTCAGTAGTTATTAGATTAAATAAAATAGAAGATGCTAAACAATTTCTAAAATATATAAACAATGATAACTATTTAAAATCATGTGCTAAAAAAGTAAATCCATTTTTAATAAATGATGGAATTGCTGGTCTTGCCTATGATCGCAAGATAAGTTATAATGCAGTTTTAGCATTTCTTTTAGAAAAATATTTTAAACAAATTCAAAACTACAATGAAGTAAACTTAGATAATTTTAAACAATTTGTTGATAGATATTATAATAGTGTCTTTATTCAAAAAGATAGTTTACCAGAATTTTTATATGAAAAAGAGGTTCAAAACAACATTAATGGATTTTCTTCTATAGGAGATTTAATTACTAATTATTTTGAGGTAATTGGTCTAATAAAAATGACATTAGATAAAGATACAACACTTCATAATTATTATAACTATATTAAAAATTGTCAAAATATAACATATATTCAAAAAGTAAAAGATTTATTTAGTAAATATATTAATAAAAAATACAATATAAGTACTACTGAAAAAAGCCAAATATTTAATAACTATCTAGATTATTCTTTTAATAATTATAACGATATAGAATTGACAAATCAAATTCAAAAATTTTTAGCAGGTCAAATTGATTTACTTTCAAAAAATAATAAGTATTATAATAGTTTGATTAATCATATTTTGCCAAGCGATATAAATAATATTACCAATAATAATTTAAATGATTATATCAAAGATAGATACACAAAAATAAAGAAAAAATCTATTGGTAAAAAAGAAATGTTATTAAATGCTTATTTAGACTATGCAATTGCAACATATGGTTTCAATAAAACAATCAATTTACTAAAAAATTATTATTTATTAGGAAGAGAAGATGCAATAACAAGAGAACATAATTTCAGGGATTTATTTACAAAATATTTATCACCAGTTGATATTATGAATATAACAAAAAATAATTTAAATAATTACATCTTAATCAAATATCCAGAATGCGTAAATGAAGATAATCCTCAAATTTTACTTAGCGATGCTATTACATATACAATTAATAAATACGGTAAAGCCCATGGACAATTAGCACTTCAAAAACTTTTAGAAGGTGATTCATCATATATAAGTAATGGAAATAACAGTTATCGTGATCGAATAAACTTGTTTCCTATAAATGTTTACAAACATCTTGTATCAAATATTATTAAAGAAAATAAAACAAATATTAGTAATCAAGAATTTGTTATCAACAAGCTATTTAAAGCAAATGTTTTAGAAGATAATATAATATCTAATGAAATATTAAAACAATTGCAAGAAGAAATAAAAAAGGCCATGAGAAAGTATGGGCTAAGATATGGAAATCAGTTAGTAAATGAATTATTGATAGGTAATACCAGTTTATTATTAGTCAGTGAAGAATCAAAATTGTTAAGTTCAATTCCAGAAGAAGATATAATCAAAGCAACATATATATTATTAGATGGATATATTAATGATAAAAATAATGATATTTGTAAATACATTGTATCTCAAAACCTTGAAAATTTAACCACTACCAATAATATGCATAAATAAACATGCAAAAAGGTTATCAAAAAAGATAGCCTTTTATTTATTTCCTAATATATTTTTAACTTTCTCTGTATTTTTAAAGTTTAATTTAGCAATTTTACTAAGTTCATCAACACCATATTTTTTTACTATCATCGCAGCTTGTTTATCAACTTCAGGTCCAGCACCTTTTTTAATAAATATTTGATATTTTTCTTCAATCTTTTTCATTTCCATTAAAAATACATATCTACATATTATTGAAGAAACAGCAACCGCATAGCATTTATCTTCTGCCTTAGTAGTAAAAGTAATTTTTTTATAAACTTCTTTAGCATCCTTTATATATTCAAAATAATTTTTAGGAAAGCAAAATTGATCAACAACAACGTATTTAACATCGTCATAATTGTTTTTAACCATATTAACAAGAACCTTATTATGTAAAATTGCTTTAATCTTATTCATATTAGTAGGATACTTATTATAAGTTTGATTATCTAAAATATAAGTAGAGTGGGGAATAGTTTTAATTAATTTAGGGCCTATTTTAAGAATAATATCATCTGTTATTTTCTTACTATCTTTAACACCCAAATTCATTACTTCTTTAATATTTTCTTTGCTTACATATGATGCCGTAACAACAATAGGCCCAAAATAATCGCCAGTTCCAACTTCATCTGATCCAATAGTAGCAACATTTCTAAATCTTAAATCAGTTTCTTCTTTTACTTTATCTTTCTTCTTATCTTCACTCTTTTTAAGTTCGCTGTCAATATTTCGATTATTTAAACTCATTTCCAAATCCTTCCAAATTTGAGCCTCGATATCAGCACTATTTCCTTGAAAAACAACTTTTCCTGAATTATAAAGAGTTACATTAGTATCCGCATCATCTGCTTGAAATATAGCATAAGGAGGAGTTTTTTGTCTACTTTTATCAGCATAAAAACTAATCATTCTATTTTTTACATTATCACTTACAGTAAATACAATTGTCATAAACATCACCAACTTCATAATACCATAACTTTTTAATTATTTCTTTACTTTTTTTAAGTTATTATAATATAATTAATCTAGGAGTGTAAAAAATGAATATATTAGACTATTTAATATTAATAATTATTATTCTAGGTGCTTTATACGGATATAAAAGAGGATTTCTTGGTTCATTAATCAATTTTATTGGAACAATAGTAGTAATAATCTTAGCATTTTACTTAAAAAATCCAATATCTGTGTTTTTATATGAACATTTTCCATTTTATAATTTTGGTGGATTCTATAAAGGCATAAGTGTTTATAATATATTATTGTATGAAGGCATTAGTTTTTTAATAACATTAACAATTTTAAGCATTATATTAAAAATTATCCTTAAAATCACTGGTTTAGTAGGTAAACTAACACTAGGTATTTTTTCTGAAGGATTAATAGGAAGAATCTTAGGTTTAATATTTGGATTATTTCAAGGCTTTTTAATTGCTTTCTTTATATGTTTCTTATTTAGTACCTTTGCAAGCACAGCTAAAATATATCAAGATTCAAAATATGGGAATCAATTAGTATCTAAAACTCCATTTTTATCTAATGTAGTAGAAAAAACATATTTATCAATTAAAAATGTCTATGACATAACACTAGAATATCAAAATAGTAGTGATAAAGAAGAAGCTAATAGAAAATGTTTAGAAGTATTATTAAAATACGAAATAATTTCTAAAGAATCAGCTGAAAAATTAAGTAATAATGGAAAATTAGGAATTAAAAATATAAAAGATGTTATAAATAATATTCAAAATAATGATAATAATAATGAGGAGGAATAAAATGATAGAATATTTAAGTAATCAAAAATTAGAAGACGTTTTAACCGATGAATTAACCATAGTAGACTTTTTTGCCAATTGGTGTTCACCATGTAAAATGATTGGTATGGAACTAGAAGAATTACCAAACAAAATAATTAAAGTTGATGTTGATACTCACGGAGAACTTGCTCAAAGTCATGGTGTAATGAGTATTCCTACAATTGAAATATACAAAAATAAAAAAATGGTTACTCATTTTGTTGGATTTAAAACAAAAGATGAAATAGAGGAAATTCTTAAAGAATATAAATAAATATTTAGATAAAAATAAATATTTATTTTTTTATATAATAGGAATTTCATGTTTAAAAAATTTATAACAAATATATATTTTTTATTGACGAACATATGTTTATAATATATAATATAAATTATATTAATATTTTAAAAAGAAAAGAAACATAAAACTCCCAATGAAATTGTCTTTTTTCTTTTATAAAATATAAAAATATGATAATATATACGTAGTTAAAAGGAGTGCATAAAATATGAATTTAAAAGATTTATATATTAATTATTTTGTAAGCAAAGGACATAAACAAATTCCATCAGCGCCAGTAGTACCTGAAAATGACGCTAGTGTTTTATTTAATACAGCTGGAATGCAACCATTAATTCCTTATTTAATGGGAAAAGAACATCCATATGGAAAAAGATTAACCGATTATCAAAAATGTGTTAGAACTAATGATTTAGATTCAGTTGGGGATGAAACACATCATACATTCTTTGAAATGTTAGGAAATTGGTCATTAGGAGATTATTTTAAAAATGAATCAATTGAATATAGTTTTGAATTTTTAACAAAAGTATTAAATATTAATGTTGAAAGATTAGCAGTAACGGTATTTGTCGGAGATGATAAGATTCCTAAAGATACCGTATCCGCAAATAAATGGATTGAATTAGGAATAAATCCTAAAAAGATTGCTTATTTAGGCGAAGAAGATAATTTCTGGATTGCTGGAGAAAGTGGTCCATGTGGTTCAGATACCGAAATATTCTATTTTAGATCAAATGATGAAATACCTGACTTTTTTGACCCAAGTGATAATAGATGGGTTGAAATTTGGAATAACGTATTTATGCAATATTTTAAAGATGAAAATGGAAACGTTACTGAATTACCTAAAAAGAACGTTGATACAGGTATGGGAGTTGAAAGAGTAGCAGCTATTTTAGAAGGAGTAAACGATAACTATTTGTCATCAGTTTGGATAGATGTTATTAAATTAATTGAACAAATTTCTAATAAAAAATATGAAGAAAATAAAAAAGATATTAGAATTATAGCTGATCACATTAGAACAGCAACATTTATATTAGGTGATAATGCTAAAATAGTTCCTTCAAATACTGATAGAGGTTATATTTTAAGAAGATTAATTAGACGTGCCATAAGATGTGCTAGAAACTTAGGAATTGACAATAACACTAATTGGGAAGAACAAATTGCCAATTTAATTATTGAAAAATATGCTAAATATTATGATGAATTATCTACTAATAAAGAATTTATAATTGTTGAACTAGCTAAAGAAAAATCTAAATTTAGTAAAACATTAGAAAAAGGTCTAAGAGTATTTGAAAAAGAAACTCAAAATATTAAAAAAATTGATAAAGATTTAGCGTTCAAATTATATGATACATTTGGTTTTCCAATTGAACTAACTGAAGAATTAGCTAAAGAAAAAAATTTAGAAGTGGATATAGAAGGATTTAAAGAAAAATTTAAAGCTCATCAAGAATTATCAAGAACTGCTTCTAAAGGTATGTTTAAAGGTGGATTAGCAGGAGATTCTCAAATCGAAACAAGATATCACACTGCAACCCATTTACTTAATGCAGCCCTTAAAAAAGTGCTAAATGGAGACGTTCATCAAAAAGGTTCAAATATTACAAATGAAAGAATGCGTTTCGACTTCTCATTTGATCGTAAGCTTACTAAAGAAGAATTAGATCAAGCTGAAAATTTAGTTAATGAATGGATTCAAAGAGATTTAATTGTAACAGTAACTGAAGAAAATAAAATGGACGCAGTAAACAGTGGTGCTGAAGCTATGTTTATCGAAAGATATCCAGATATAGTTACAGTTTATACAATAAGTGATAGAACTACAGGTGAGGTAGTATCTAAAGAAATCTGTATGGGGCCACATGTTGAGCACACAAATGAAATTGGGAAATTTAAGATAACAAAAGAAGAGGCATCATCAGCAGGTGTTAGACGTATTAAAGCAGTAATTGAATAATAAAATAATAAAAAAATTAAAACGGGTAATGTATATATAGGAGGACAAAAAAATTATGAAAAATATAAACATGTTAAACCCTTATTCATTCCATTATTTATGGAAATATGAAATAGGGAAACAATACATTTGCAAATTAGCAAATGAATTATTAAATGATAATGAAGAATATGTACTTTTACCCTTTTTTAATGAAAAATTAAATAATGTTAGAAGTTATGTAATATTAGAATCAAATAGTAAATTACTATTTATTGATTTCAATTTTAAAAAGAATGATAATTTATTAAAAACAGACTTATTATTAATGAAATATTTAAAATATACCAATAAAAAAGCTGTTAAATTAATAATTATTAACAATTATAAAGGAATTAACAATGAAATAGATAATATTATTGATATTTATAATAATGATATAAAAAGTATTAATCTTAAATTTATGTATGCTAAAAAATATAAAGAACAATTTATTATAAATAAAAGCATAACTAATTTATTATATAAAATGACTAAAGAAGAATATAAAATATATTTGCATGAAAAAATGTTAAAAGAAAGAATTTAAAAGGAAAGTGGTAAACTATGCAAAATATCCGTAACTTTTGTATAATTGCACATATTGATCACGGTAAAAGCACATTAGCTGATAGAATTTTAGAACTAACTGGTGCAGTATCAAAAAGAGAACTAAAAGAGCAAATGTTAGATTCAATGGATATCGAAAGAGAAAGAGGAATTACAATTAAATTAAATACCGTTCATCTAAACTATAAAGGATATGAATTTAATTTAATTGATACACCAGGACACGTCGACTTTTCCTATGAAGTATCTAGAAGTTTAGCAGCCTGTGATGGTGCAATTCTTGTTGTAGACGCAACTCAAGGAATCGAAGCCCAAACTCTTGCAAATCTTTATTTAGCTCTAAATCATAATTTAACAATTATACCAGTAATAAATAAAATAGATTTGCCAAATGCTGATGTTCCAAAAGTAACTGCTGAATTAGTTAAAGTTCTTGGTTTTAAAGAAGATGAAATAATTCCTGTAAGTGGTAAAACCGGCGAAAATGTTAACTTATTATTAGATGCAATTATTGATAGAATAAATCCACCACAAGACTTAAAAGAAGGAACAAAAGCATTAATATTCGACTCATATTTTGATCAATATAAAGGTGTTGTAGCATCCATTTGTGTTAAATCAGGATCAATTAAAACAGGAGATACAATTATAATGATGAACAATAATGAAGAATATATTGTTACTGAAGTTGGAGTAAACACACCAAGTGAGAAGTTATTACATGAATTAAAAGCCGGCGACGTAGGATGGGTTGCTAGTGCAATTAAAAGTGTAGAATCAGTTCGTGTTGGTGATACAATTACCACTAAGAGAGATAGAGCAGCAACTCCTCTTGAAGGATATAAAAAAGTTAAATCAATGGTTTATAGTGGCATTTATCCAATTGAACCAAATAAATATAATCATTTAAAAGAAGCATTAGAAAAATTAAAATTAAATGATGCATCTCTTACATTCGATGTTGAAACATCAGAAGCATTAGGTTTTGGTTTTAGATGTGGTTTTCTTGGGCTTCTACATATGGAAATCATTGAAGAAAGAATTAAAAGAGAATTTGGTATTGACATAATCGCCACATCGCCATCTGTTATATATAAAGTAGAATTAACAAATGGAAATGTAATTGAAGTAGATAACCCATCAAAAATGCCAAATAAGGTTAATATTAGCTCAATCAGTGAACCTTTTGTTAAAGCAAGTATATTTGTTCCAAGTGAATACATTGGCTCAATAATGGAATTGTGTCAAGAAAAAAGAGGTATATATAAAACAACCGAATATATTGATGAAAAAAGAGTTAATATAATATATGAATTACCCCTTGCTGAAATTGTTTACGATTTCTTTGATAAATTAAAAAGTTATACTAAAGGCTATGCATCTTTTGACTATGAACTATCTGAATATAAAGTAAGTGATTTAGTCAAAATGGATATTTTAATAAATGGAGAAGTGGTAGATGCATTATCTGTAATTGTTCATAAAGATGCTGCATACCATCGTGGATTAGCAATCACTAAAGCATTAAAAGAATTAATTCCAAGACAACTATTTGAAGTACGTATTCAGGCATCAATTGGTTCGAAAGTAATAGCCAGAGAAAACATTGCTCAAATGAGAAAAAATGTACTTGCTAAATGCTATGGTGGAGATATATCTCGTAAAAGAAAATTGTTAGAAAAGCAAAAAGAAGGTAAAAAAAGAATGAAAATGGTTGGATCTGTTGAAGTTCCACCTGAAGCATTTTTATCTATCTTAAAAACCGATAAATAATGAGGATATATGGAAGAAATAGATATTAATAAATTAAAAAAGGATTTAAAAGACTATTATGAAGCAGCTTATTTTACATTAGGATATGGAGCAGCATTAATGGACTCAATTGATATTTACAAACTATCAGATGAAGAATTAATAAATAAAGCAATTGATAATGGTATCAATTTAGAAAATTACATAATAAATAATTCAAATAAAAAACTTAGTAGATAATCTCTATTAAGTTTTTGTTTACGAAATATCGTATAAAATTATCATCAAACCATTTATTTGGAACAATATATTTGTTAAAATAAAAATATGTAAAAGTATGTTCTTGATAACATTTAAAAAGGACTGTCTACACAGTCGCACTCACTCATAAGAGTAATCATTTAAGGATTAACCTTATTTTAACTCTCTATATCATCTTAAATGGTATTAAGACAGTTTGAATATATCATAGTTTTAGGAGGAATGTCAATGAGAAATGATAAAAATTATAATATAGGTCTAGATATCGGAACTAGCTCAGTTGGTTGGGCTATTGTTGAAGAAAAGAATCAAAAAATTTTTAAAAAAGGTGGTAAAGCATTATGGGGGATTAGATTATTTGATGAAGCAGATTCAGCAGAGGATAGAAGATTAAAAAGAAATACTAGAAGAAGATATGAAAGAAGAAGGCAAAGAATTAAATTATTACATGAAGAATTTAAAGAAGAAATAGAAAAAGTAGATAAAGATTTTTATCAAAAGCTTTATGAATCAAAATATCGTAAAGATGATACAAAAAATAAAATTTTAAAGATAACTGATTTTGAAAAAAAGGAAATATTTAATAAATATTCTACAATCTATCATTTAAGAAATGAACTTATGATAAATAATGAAAAATTTGATATAAGATTAGTATATTTTGCAATACATCATATTATAAAATATAGAGGTAATTTTAATTATAATGCTAAAAATTTAAATATTAATGATATTGATGTCGCTAATTATTTAAATGAAATATTTAATTTAATCATAGCAAATATCAAACCAGAAAATTTTCCTGATACATCAAGTGAAATAGATGTAAATGCATTATATAAAGCTTTATTATCAAATTCAACAAAAAATGATATTCAAAAAAATATTACGAATATTCTAAATAACACTCCGTCAAATTTTTCCAATAATTTTGCTAAATTAATATTAGGAAAAGAAGCAAATATAACTAAAATGTTTGATTTGGAAAATGAAAAAGAAATAAAATTATCTTTTACAAAAAGTGATTTCGATAATAAATTAATGGAAACAGCAGATGATTTAGGAGAAATATATTATATAATAATTGCAATAAAAAATCTTTATGATGCCATATTTTTAAAGAAAATATTTAATAGTAGTGATGATAATATTAAGTATTTATCAGAATATATGATTAAAAGATATGATAAACATAAAAAAGATTTAAACAAATTAAAAATTATACTAAACATTAGTAAATCTAAAAACGAAACTAATAATACAACAAATTATAATAAAGTTTTTAGAAGTGCAAATAAAGATATGTGTTTATATGATAAATATGTTAAAAATAATATTGATTATGACACATTTAAAAAAGATTTAATAAAGATTTTAGATGATGTTCTAAAAGAAAATCCTGATATTAAAAAAGAATATAATGATATAATTTTAGAATTAGAAAAAGAAGAATTTTTACCAAGAATAGCATCAACTGATAATGGTCGTTTTCCTTATCAATTAAACAAAACAGAATTAATAAAAATTATTGAAAATCAAGGTAAATATTATAAATTTTTATTAGATAAAACAAATGATGGAGAATATAAATTAGTAAAATTGCTAAGTTTTAAAATTCCATATTATGTAGGTCCCCTAACATCTAGTGACAAAAGCAATTATGCATGGATGATTAAAAAAGAAAATGTTAAAATTACACCATATAATTTTGAAGAAATAGTTGATAAAGAAGCATCAGCCGAAAAATTTATAACAAGAATGATTTCTCATTGTACATATTTACTTGATGAGCCCGTTTTGCCAAACAATTCAATTCTTTATTGTAAATTCAAAGTTATGAATGAACTAAAACAAATCAAAATTAATAATGAAAAATTGTCTAATGAAGTACAAAAAGATATATTCGAGAATCTATTTAAGAAAGAAAATGGCACAATTACTGAAAGAAAATTCATAAATTATTTAAATACAACAAATTATTTTGAAATGTATAATGGCGAATATAATATTAAAGGATATTCAAGTGATAAGGAATTTGCAAATAACATGCAATCTTATATTGATTTTTTTGGAGAAGAAGGATTTTTTAAAGATACGAACTATACTGAAAATGATGCTGAAGAAATTATAAAATGGATAACAATATTTGAAGATAAAGATATTTTAGAGGCTAAAATCAAAAGAAATTATAAAGACTTAACAAATAAAACTATTAAACAATTAGTTAATAAAAAATATTCTGGTTGGGGAAATTTATCTAAAAAATTATTAACAGAAATAGCATATTTTGATAAAAACACATCCACTCCAAAAAATATTCGCGACTCCAAAAAATATTATTAATTTAATGGAAGAAACTGATGAAAATTTTATGCAAATAATTAATAATGATAAATATAACTTTCAGAAAATTATTAAAGATAATAATAAATATGTGAAAAATTTTGATAAATTAGATTATGATGTTGTAGAAAATTTAGCGACATCACCTCAAAATAAAAGAGGAATTTATCAATCATTAAAAGTTGTTGAAGAATTAGTTAATTATATGGGATATGAACCTAAAAATATCATGATTGAGTTTTCAAGAAATGAAGATGTTAAAAAGAGACCAGATAATCGAAAAAAATATCTAGAGCAATTATATGAAGCAAATAAAAATACAATAAATGAATATAAATCTCTAAGAAATGAATTAAATAAAAAAGAGAACAAAGATTTAAGTGATATGAGACTATTTTTATATTTTATTCAAGAAGGAAAATGTCTATATTCAGGTGAAAAAATTAATATAGAAGAATTAAATGATAAAAATAAATATGAAATAGATCATATTATACCAAGAACATTAATAAAAGATAACAGTATAGATAATTTAGCATTAGTTTTAAGAAAATATAATCAAGATAAAAAAGCATCTTATGTTTTACCAGTTACATGGCAAAAAAATCAAAAAATGTATTGGAATTTATTAAAAGAACATAAATTAATGTCAAATAAAAAATATTATAATTTAAATAGAAGAGAATTTAATCAAGAAGATATTAATGGATTTATTAATAGACAATTAGTAGAAACAAGACAAATAACGAAACATGTTGCTAATATACTTGAAAATTATTATAAAAACTCAAATATAATATATTTAAAGGCAGATATAAGTCATAATTATCGTGAAAAGTATGATTTATTTAAGTTTAGGCAAATAAATGATTATCATCATGCACATGACGCTTATTTAGCAGCAGTTCTTGGAGAATATAAAGAATACTATTTAAATAAAAATATAACTGAAGAAGTAATAAGAGAAATGAATAATGAGATTGTTAAATTAGATGATGGCAAAAGAATTAAATTACAATATGGTTATGTTGTAAACAGTCTTGATGAAAATTTATTTGATATTGTAAGTAAAATATCTAGCAAATTTGTTAATGAAAAAACAGGAGATGTAAATTTTAATCCAAAAGAATTTAATGAAACAGTAGCAAATACCCTATATAGAAATGATATATTGGTAAGTCGAAAATCTGAAGCTAAAGAAGGTAGGTTTTATAAGGAAAAAATATATAAAAGAGGTATAGGAACTATTCCAATTAATAAAAAAATGGATGTAAAACTTTATGGTGGATATTCAAATATGGAAACAAAGAATATGATGCTAATAAAATTGAAAGACAATTATAAAATAGTTGGTATTCCTAAATATTTTAATGAGCATACTTACCAAATAGAAATAGATAATTTTATCAATGAACAATTAAATAATAAAAAAAATGACAAATTCAAAATTGAAAAAAAAGATATTCTATTTAATACTGAAATTCTTTTTAAAAATCAAAAAGTTTATATAAAGGGTTATGGAGTTAGACATAAAAATTGCGAAGTTTGTAATGCAACTCAGTTAAAAATACCAAAAAATTTGCAAATAAAATGGAAATATGCACTTAATTATATCTTAAATAAAAATCAAAAATATCAAGAAGATGCATTACAATATATCGATGAAATATATGATTTTTTACTAAATATAAATTATTATCCTTTATTTAAAGCAGCAATCGATAAAATAAAAAATACAATTTCATTTTCAAAATTAGATATATCTGATAAACAACAAATAATAACCGAATTATTTAATTTATATCATTGCAATAGTATCACTGCAAATTTAGAAAAATACAATTTAAGTAAAGGATTAGGAAGATTAAGTGATATAAATATTACATCTGGAACTATTATTACCAAATCTACAACTGGGCTAAAGGGAAACAAATATGAGTTTTAGAACAGTAGTAATAACAAAACAATCTAAATTAAATTATAAAAACAGATTTTTAGTAGTAAAACAAGAAGATGATGAAAAGTACATTCATTTAACAGAAATAGATACTATAATTGTTGATTCAATTGCAGTATCTATTTCAGCTTATCTATTAAAAGAATTATCTGAAAACAAAATAAATATTATTTTTTGTAATGAACAACATAACCCTTTTGGAGAATTTATATCATATTATAGTAAACATAATTCTAGCAAAATAATATTTTTACAAACTAATTAGCAGAAACAATATAAAAATAAAATATGGCAGCTTATTGTTAAAAACAAAATAAAAAATCAAGCATTAATGTTACATAAAATTAATTCTGAAAATATGAATTATTACTTAGTTATATAGATGAAGTACTAATAGGAGATAAAACCAATAGAGAAGGGCATGCTGCTAAAGTATATTTTAATGGGCTATTTGGAAATGGATTTATAAGAAATTCAATTGATAACATAAATAATGCACTTAATTATGGTTATTCAATTCTTTTATCAACAATAACAAAAGAAATTATAATAGATTTAGAAAATATTTAATTAAAGAAGGATTTATTATGTTACAAGAATCAGTATATTCCAAAATATCATTAAATAATTAGCAATCAGACGCTTTGATTCAAAGAATTAAAAAAAATTCTCCAAGAAAAGGAGTAATTCAATTACTAACCATTACTGAAAAGCAATATTCAAATATACAATATATTTTAGGAAATAATGATAATAAAATAATTAATAGTGATGATAGGCTAATAGTGCTATGAAAATAAAGATTAATTTTATAGATTCAATTATAGATTTTGATATTTCAAATATATATTCTTTCGAATTATATAATAAAAAATATTTATATAGAATAAGTGAATTGTTTTATAAATTAAGTATAGGAGAATTAGTAGAAGAAATTAAATTATTCAAAGGAATAGAAGAAATAAATCTTTTAAATAAAGTCAAATTTTTTGCAAATTATTTCGATTTTGATTATATGGGATATTCAACAGAATTATTAAAACATATCATTAAAAATTTAGAAATATATAACTATGAAGAAATCATGAAACAATATTATAAATTAATTAAAATAATTAAAAGTGAATTATTTAATCTAGAATTACCTATTAAAATTAATGAATGTGAAAGTATTGGTGAACTTCTTAAATCAGCAAAACCATTTATTGAAAAAAAGATTCTTTATTAGATAATTTATTATTATTAATAGATATAGAAAAGGAATTAAATTTAAATCATATTTTAGTATTTATAAATTTAAAAAATTTTCTTAGTGAAATTGAACTAACAGAATTTTATAAATATGTAATTTATAATAATGCAAAAGTAATAATGATTGATTTAAAAAACAATTGCATATAAAAAACTATGAAAAAGTAATAATAATTGATGAAAATTTAGATGAAAATATGATATAGTATAGTTATAGATGAAATAGAAAATTTCCATTTAAGATTAATAATTACTCTATGATTATTATAATAGAACTAAGATTTGAGGTTTTAGTTCTATGTTATCTTAAATGGTATTAAAACTGATAGAGTTCATAAATTAGTTGGAAGATGGTTTTAGTTCTATGTCATCTTAAATGGTATTAAAACATTGTAATGTCTCATAGCTTATAGATCGAGGTTTTAGTTCTATGTCATCTTAAATGGTATTAAAACTGCAGAAGCTGATCGTGAATCTACTTTCATGTTTTAGTTCTATGTCATCTTAAATGGTATTAAAACATTTTTATTCAAAATGTGTTATAATTAAATGTTTTAGTTCTATGTCATCTTAAATGGTATTAAAACTCACAAAAGAAGATAAGGTATTTACTAGATGTTTTAGTTCTATGTCATCTTAAATGGTATTAAAACAGTTAATAAAATAACTCACGATGCTAAGACGTTTTAGTTCTATGTCATCTTAAATGGTATTAAACTAAAATAAAAGCCTTTTAGATCACAAATATACAAAGAAAAAAATTACGTTCTTACATAAAAATTATATTTAGCAAATAATCATTATATAGAATCATATAATTAACTAAAACGCATAGAAAAAGTATGAATATAAATCTAAATTCAAATAAAAAACTTAGTAGATAATCTCTATTAAGTTTTTTACATAGCAATTATATAATAAATAATACCTATTGCTGAACTTGCAACAATAGCTAGAAGACAAATCCATACTAATATTTTAGATCCAATGCTTTTCTTTTTTGCTCTATAAGCCATAATACTTATTCACCTCAAATTAATTATACAAAACTTATCATAAAATTAAAAGAAAATAATATGATTAATTAGGTGAAAACATGAAATTTAATTATATGAAGATTATACGTAGCAGATTTAAGTTTCTTTTTATACTTTTATTTATTGGATTAATATTAGGAATAATATTATATTTAAATTGTAGCCAAAATATTAAACAAAATATTGATTTAACACTTGCCTCCAGCTTAACAAACATTAAAGATAGTCATCAAAATCAAATATTAATTCATTTATTAATAATAAGTTTAATAATTATATCATCATGTTTTATAATTGGTTTTATTCCCTTAATTATATATTATTTATATGAAACAACATCAATCGGTTTTCTATTAGCATCATTCATTCACTATAAAAAAATTAAAGGCATCTATTATGCCATAGTGTTTATATTAACAAATAAACTATTACATTTAATATTTTTATCATATCTTTTATATATCACATATAAATATATAAAAATTTTTATTAAAAATAATTATAAAATTACCAACTTAAACAATTATTTATTAAGATGCTTTATAACACTTATTGTAATATTATTAAATGATATTTTTTTATATTATTATGGAAACACAATAATTAATATTTTAATTTAAGAATAACTATTAATAATCATGTTTTTTTGATACAATAAATACGTGATGTTTATGGAAAAAGTTGTAATTGGAATGAGTGGTGGAGTAGATTCTTCTGTTGCCGCTTATCTATTAAAAAAGCAAGGTTATGAAGTAATTGGTTTATTTATGCGTAATTGGGATTCATTAGTAAATGATGATATTAACGGTAATCCCAATCTTAACAATAATATTTGTCCTCAAGAACAAGATTATAATGATGCCCTAGCTGTATGTAATCATTTAGGTATACCACTTCATAGAATAGATTTTGTTAAAGAATATTGGGATAACGTTTTTACTTATTTCTTAGATGAATTAAAAAAAGGAAGAACACCAAATCCCGATTTAATGTGTAACAAATATATTAAATTCGATCTATTTAAAAAAGAAGCTAAAAGATTAGGTGCTGATTATATAGCTACTGGTCATTACGCAAGAATTGTAGGTAATAGACTTTTAAGAGCTGTTGATTTAAATAAAGATCAAACCTACTTCTTAGCTCAAGTAAGTGAAGATGCACTAAAAGACGTATTATTTCCTATTGGCGATCTAACAAAGCCGGAGGTACGTGAAATAGCCAAAATGCAAAATATACCAACAGCAACAAAAAAGGACTCAACTGGAATATGCTTTATTGGTGAAAGAAATTATCAAAAATTTGTATCAAACTATTTAAAACCAAATCCAGGAGATATAATTGATATAGATACAAATAAAGTAATTGGTACACATACTGGTTTAATGAATTATACAATTGGACAAAGACGAAATGTAGGAATATCAGGTAATTTAGAAAAACACTTTGTAGTAGGTAAAAATGTTGCCGAAAATAAACTTTATGTCGCATTTGGAGAAGATAGTGAGTATTTATATTCTGATTCATGTATCATTGAAAACATTAACTTTTTATGTCAAACAAGACATACATTCTGTACTGCTAAATTTAGATATAGAGGACCAGATTATGAAGTAATATTAGAATATTTAGAAAATAACGAAATACTAGTAAGATATCCTGAAAAGGTTAAAGCCGTAACACCAGGACAGGCTTGCGTTTTATATTTAGGAGAGCAATGTTTAGGTTCCGGAATAATAAAAACTGTTATGAAAAATGGTGAAAAACTTTGGTATTTATAAAACCATATAAAGTACTATTATAGTGCTTTTTCTTTTACAAAAGTTTACTCCACCGCTTGACAAGTAAGTGTCAATAAGATATGATTAAAATGTAAAGAAAGTAGGTAAAACATTATGAATAGATTAAATGAAATATTACAAGAATTAGGGATATCAAAAGTTAGATTAGCAAAATATCTAGGTGTTTCAAGACAAATGGTTTATAATTATCTTGAATTAAATTCATTAAATGAATGGCCTAAAGAAAAGAAAATAGCGTTATTAAAATTATTAGATATAGAAGATGGAGAAGATGATACATTAAATAATATTGATGTAACAACAGAATATTTAGTTGAAGTGGAAGAAAGACTAAACAAAGCATTAAAATCTACTTCAAATAATGAATATTTAGACTTAAAAGGATTAAGAAAAGAAGAACAACAATTAGTTAGTGATATCACTTATTTAATCAAAGACAAATTATTAGAAGAAGATAATAGAGAAGAGAGATATTATACTCTACTATACACTTTTCATTTATTACAATGTGTTGATAATATTGATGAAATAAAATATCTATTAGCATATATGTCAAAATATGCTGGTTTCACTAATCCAAATGAATTCAAATTTAATGAAAACAAACAATTTATGTTTGAAGGAATCATCCATTCAGCATTCAATTTGTACCTTAATGGTAATCCATCAAAGAGTAGAGTAATAGAATCAAGAAAACGTTTTGTTGAAGAAATAGAATCACGTAACGAAGAAAAACTATCACGCACTCAACAATTAAACACAATTAGATTTCAAGCATTACGTGAATTAGGTTACACCACTATTAATCCAGAAAATGCTTCTGAAGTTTTCGAAAAAATAGCTGAAATAGAAGCAAGATCTAGGTAAGTAAAATAAATATTCTAAATTTTGAAACTACCCCTTCTCTATTTAAATCAATCTAAAGTGGAGAGGGGAGTTTTACTTTAAAATAAGTCATTATATTCTAGCCTATGTATAACATATATACATTGTAATTAAATTAATAAAAAGATTTGATATTATAATTATTAAACTAAATAGTAAATAAATATATTAATAGATAAAATTTAATTAACATGAAAAAAATAAAATTATTTAAGAAATAGTAGATAAATATATCTAATAATTTACATGTATAATAAATCAGATAAATCCAGTAAATAAAGTTAGATGGATAAATTTATTATCTTTTTATCATAAAATACAACTTCCTATAATATATATTATGTTAACCAATGCATATTTAAAAAGAAAAGAGCTATTTATTACCAATCATTATATAATATACCCCGCGCTATATCACTATCACTATTTTATAATTAAATCTTAATAAGTTAGTTATCAATAAACTAATTTTTTATTTGCAAAATTACATTCTCTCATAAGCATTTTTATATTTATAAATTTTTGTTATATAAATTTTTTAATATACTTATAATTAATAATTATTTTTTATTCAAATTAGATTTTATACATTATATTAATTATAAATTTTTATTTAGTATATTATCTTATTTACTAATAAGCAAATATAAAACTTATATTTTTTAATTTATATATAACGATCATTCCAAAAATGCAAATTCTCTATTTTGTGCTCCACTATCTCCTACTTTTTTTACTTTACGTTTAGTTTACACAATAAATTACAACACAAATTCAGTCAAAATAACTACAATTAAGCCGAGTAGAGTGCCTAAAACAATATTCTTTTTACTATACTTCTCAACTTCTTTAAATATTTCATTAAAACTAATAGAAACCATAATACCAGATACAAATAAAAGTATTAAGCTAATAAGTAAATTAGATAAAAATCTATATAAAAACAAATACGCAATAACAGCCCCTATTGTTTCAGCAAAACCACTAATTAAAGTATAAATAAATGCCCTACTCTTTTTATTTGTTCCATAATAAGTCGGAATAGCAATGGCAATCCCTTCAGGTATATTATGAAGCATTATCGCAACACTAAGCTTAATTCCTAAATTAATATTTATAGTTGATGATAGAAAAGTGAGAATCCCTTCTGGCATATTATGAATCATTAATCCTATCATTGAAAGTATTCCTATTTTTTCTAAACTATTTGAATTATTTTTAATAGTAAACCTATCAATAATCTTAATAATCAAATTTCCAACAACCAGCATTCCCAGTAAAACAATAGTAGCAACAAATAAATTATATTCTTTTAACAAATAAAAAAATCCATCGGGTATTAATTCAAATAAAGAAATAAAGAACATAATAGAACCTGAAAACGCTAAAGAAAAGCCTATAAATCCGTTAACGTTCTTCGGTTTTAAATATATAAAGAAATATCCAATCGTTGTAGATATTCCCGCTAAAAAAGTAATTAAAAATGGTATATAAAAATTATTCATATTAAACTATATGAAATAAAATTAAAAAATAACCATTAATTACCATAATAAACAAAAGAAAAATTACCATACTATTATTAGGAGGTAATTATGAGTAGATATAATACAAATGCAAGATCTAATGCAAACAATAGCAAATGTCATTCAAGAGCTAAAGAAAATGCAAGAGAAAATGCAAAAGCAAATGAAAATAACGCTAGATCCAAATAATGATTAAACTATCTAGGAAAGTATTCATCATAGTCCTTCTTAAGAGTTTCATTATCTAAATGAGTATAAATTTGAGTAGTGGCTAGATTTTCATGACCTAGAAGTTCCTGAATTATTCGCAAATCAGCTCCATTTTTAAGTAAATGAGTAGCATAAGTATGTCTTAAGGTATGAGGAGAAACATTTTTCTTTATACCTTTTTTTACGCATTCTTGTTTAATAATTCTAAAAATATATTGTCTTGATAACTTATTCCCCAAATTATTTAAAAATATATATGTACTATTCTTCTTATTAATAGAAGGCCTATAATTATTTATATAATCACTTAATACATTTTTAGCAATATCTCCAAAAGGAACTATTCTCTCCTTCTTCCCCTTCCCCATTACTCTAATTAAATTTTCATCCATATCAACATTAGCCATTTCTAAATTAATAAGTTCACTAATTCTAAGTCCTGAAGAATAAAAAAGTTCTAAAATTGCCTTGTTTCGAGCATCATATGGCGAGTTTATTTCAATATCTAATAAAGATGTTACTTCTTCTAAAGAAAGTACTGTAGGAAGGCTTTTATCAAGTTTTGGAGATTTAAATTTAGTTAAAGGATTATCTTTTATCTTTTCTAATCTTTCTTCATAGTTGTAAAAAGATTTTAAAGCACTTAAACTATGAGAAACACTTTTAGGAGATTTACTACTAATTGCTTTTAAATATTTTTTAACATCATCATCATTTATTTTAAGTAAATCCTTATTAACATATTCATTAAACATAGATAACTCTAAGATATAAGAATTAACCGTATTAACACTATAATTTTTTTCATATCTTAAATAGTTTTCATATTCTTTAATATAATCATCGTTCATACCATAACCTCTACCATAAATTATACATACATCTTTAAAAATAATCAAATTTAATATATAATATAAAGGCAAAGGAATGACGGTAATGGAATTATTAGCAAATGATATTAGACCAATTAAATTAAATGATATATATGGACAAAATCATCTTATAGGTGAAGGTAAAATCCTAACTAATCTAGTAAATAATAAAAAATTGTTTTCTATGATATTTTATGGTAATCCCGGTTGTGGGAAAACAAGTATCGCAAATGCCCTAGTTAATGAATTAAATATGCCATATCGTATGTTAAACGCTGTAATTAATAAAAAAACAGACTTTGATATCGTAATAGAAGAAGCTAAAATGAATGGTCAAATGATTCTTATAATAGATGAAATTCATAGAATGAACAAAGATAAACAAGATATTCTTCTTCCCTACTTAGAAAATGGTAAAATTATTATGATAGGTTTAACAACATCAAATCCTTATCATAGTATTAATCCAGCTATAAGATCAAGATGTCAAATTTTTGAAGTAAAATCTCTTAAACCTGAAGATATTGTTAAAATTCTTATTAAAGCTAAAGATAATTTAGAAGGTATTCAAATCGATGACAATTGCCTAAATATTATTTCATCTTCTTCAAATGGAGACGTTAGAAGTGCTTTAAATTTACTAGAAATGGCTTATTATAGTTCCACAGATCATATCATAACTGAAGATGTTTTAAAAAGTATTAATGCTAAACCAATAATATATATTGATAAAAACGATGATAATTATTATAACTCTATAAGTGCCTTACAAAAATCAATTAGAGGTAGTGATGCAGATGCAGCAGTTTATTATTTAGGTGTATTATTAGAAGCCCAAGATTTAGATATAATATTTAGAAGATTATCAGTAATTGCATATGAAGACATCGGTCTAGCTAACCCCTCTATCGGTCCAAAATTAGATGCTGCTATTAATGCTGCAAATCGTGTCGGCTTTCCTGAATGCATTATTCCATTATCTGAAATAGTAATTGAGATGGCTTTATCTCCTAAAAGCAACAGTGCTTATCTAGCAATCGATAAAGCCTTAACTACAATTAGAACTAAAAACTGTGGAAATGTTCCTAAACATATTCATACTAATAGTAAAGATTATTTATATCCTCATAATTATAAAAATAGCTGGGTTAAACAGCAATACTTACCCGACAATATCAAAAACGAAAAATTCTACTATCCTAAAAATAATGCTTACGAAAACAATCTTAATAAAATAGATAACGAAAAGAAAAAACAATAATCCATAATAAAATATTAGACGATAAATCTAATATTTTTATTTTGTTATATCATTAATTACATAACTTGCACATAATAATCCGGCAACACCTGGCATATAGCACACTGTACCAAGTACCTTATCTTTATTCTTAGTTGGAACTTCAGTAGAAGAAACTACTTTAAATTTAGTTCTAATACGATTATCTTTAACTTTTTTTCTTAATATTTTAGCAAGTGGATCTCCACTAGTTTTATCAAGAGTAGTAATTGATAATTTAGATGGATCCGTCTTATTTGCTGTCCCCATACTTGAAACTAATTTATATTTATTTGCATGTTTCATAAGTAATAGCTTAACTTTAACATCATCGCAAGCATCAATAACATAGTCATATTTATTAACTAATAAATCATTAAAATTATCTTCAGTTATAAACTTATATATTATTGAAATATTCGCGTTTTTATTAATGCTCAAAGCTCTTTCAGCAGCAGCTTCACATTTAGATATTCCAATATTTTTATTATTGGAAATAATTTGTCTATTTAAATTAGATTCTTCAACAACATCACCATCAACAATAGTTATGTTTTTAACACCAGACCTAACTAATGCCTCTAACGCATATCCTCCTACTCCACCAAGTCCTACAACTAACACTCTTGCTTTTTCTAACTTAGTAAAACGATCTTGACCAAATAACGCTATTAATCTTTCAAACATATTATCCCTCCAAAATAAAAACCTAACTAGACATCAATTGTGATAAAATCCCGCATTCTCGCAGGTGGGCATCACATAAAGAACTTTAGGATTCTAACTCTTTGAGCTAGCATTCAACACCATCCTTTAATTAGATTCCCTTACATCACACATAGTCGGTTTTATGTAAATCGACATCTATTAGGTAATTTAATTATATCAAATGTTTTTATATTTAACAATTAGATTATAATCTTTTTACATTATTTTTTACAAAACAAAAAAGAGATAAAAAAACTTATCTCTTATAAATAATCAAATAAAATTGGCAGGAGTGGAAAGAATCGAACTCTCATAAGTGGTTTTGGAGACCATTATTCTACCATTAAACTACACTTCCATTAATTAAGACTAGTTTATCTCAAAAAAGCTAAAATAGTCAACAGTATATTGCTTTTTGCTTTTCTCGTTCTTGCTACCTCACATTAATTAGTATCATTTTCCAAGTTATTTTCTTTTAAATTAATCCCAATTTTAAACATTGAATATGATATGCCATCCATGTTAAATATATTTTCATAATCTACTAAACATAATTCTAATTCAGAAATGATTGAATCTAATTCATTATACTCATTAATTATTAAATCATAGTTACTAATATTAAAATAGTTTGTCCAATCACTAATTTTTTTATAGACATAAGTCAAAAACTTTATTATTTCTTTTTTAGATAATTCAAAATACATCTTATCTTCTAAGTCTTTTGCTTTTTCAATATTATTTCGTAAATTATCTAATATATAATTTAAATCATTTAAACATTTATTATACATTTAATTTTCCTTTCCTATTCTTCTATTATCACTATATAGATTATATAAAATTATTAAATTTTTCAGATTTATCTTAATATTCTAAAGTGTTATCCTATAATATATTTTCTTCAACTAATATATTTTTTAAATCAATTACTGCATATAGTAAATCTTCTCCAATACGAACTAAATCAGCATCTTTAAATTCAATACAATCATTAGCAAAAGTCATTAATTCCTCATAATCAATTAAAAATATATTCGTATTAACATTTATAAAACTAATACAATCAAAATATATTTTTACATAAATATTTTTAAATTTCTTAATATCAACTTCAAATTTATTGCTACTTGCAAATTCAATAGCGTCTAAATCTGCAATAATTTTTCTTAATAAATCTAAAATAGTTTTTCTATCTTTCATTTACATCCTTCCTTCTTTGATTCTTTGTTCCTACATAAATTTTTTAGCATAAAACTCATTACTAATATAATCTGTTAAATCAGAAAAATCATTTTTCAAATTCAATTCATAAATTATTCCTGAAATTATATTTACTATGTCTAAATCAATATTTTTCTTTAATTTGTTAATATTATCTTCTAAAGCACTAATATCAATATTCTCTAAATTATATTTAGATGTTTTTTGATTAAATTAATATCACTTATTATATTATTTAAATGTTCTGTCATATTATCAATCCATTCATTAAAAATATTATATATTTAAATTAATTAAAAAACAATGTTATAAGTGCACTAAAAAAGAGATAAAATAACTTATCTCAATATATTAATTTCCGCTTGCCTTCCATCTTTCAAGTACATCACAGTTAGCTGAATATGGAAGCGGATCAGGTAAATCCATTTTAATTAATAATGGTATTTTAAACGCATTACCAAATGATACTAAAGTACCTGCTTGCAACGAATTAAGCTTTTCAATTATATCACTAGATACGTTAGGAAGCATCTTTTCAATATATTCTAAATCTTTAGGATGTGTCATTTTAAGAACTAAGAAATTACTCATTTGAGCAACAACTGTTTCAGATATATCAACAGGTCTTTGACTAATCAAATCAATAATAACTCCATATTTACGTCCTTCTTTAGCAATTCTTTCAAATATATTATATCCTAATAAGAACTTATCATTATCGTTCTGAACATATCTGTGTGCTTCTTCTAATATTAAATGGAAAGGTATAGAAGCTCTAACTTTTCTCTTCTTAGCAAAATCAAAAATCATTTTAGAAATAATTTTAACTATAACTTTAGC
>CAKOKM010000006.1 GCA_934091015.1 uncultured Bacilli bacterium
AGTATTTTGTTAACTATTATAGATTTATGTTTAGCTCCTGGATGGGCAATAGAAGTTGTATCAATATTAAATTTTAGTGCTTTATTTGTTGCGGGAGTATTATTTTTTACAGATTTAGAAAGACAAAAACAAAATATGTTACCATTATTGTTTATTATTTTTTATTCGATTGTTACTTCAATTATTGGTTTATCACTTTATCATGAAGAAGATAACTGGGCTTTAGCTGTTATGGGCGGGGTAGCACTTTTATTATTAATATCGATGATGATTGTTTTAAAAGGAACTTTTATTAATGAGTTTAAAAAAAGATTTCATACTATGTAATTATTAAAAATTAAGGTTGGTAAGTTTATGAAAAATAAAAAATTAGTTATTGTAAGCGTAATTATTATAATTTGTTTGTCTCTTTTAGGATATTTACTTTATTATTTTAATTTTATTCCACATAGAAAATATACTAATGAAGATTTTAATATTAAAACTTATGTTAGTAGCATTGATAAAGATAATGATGGAATTGATGATCAAACTGATATATTAATAAATACGAGAAAATATATTGTTACTAAACCTAAATATAAAAGTAAATATTATGGTACTGGATATCCCGATGATAATTATGGAGTATGTACAGATGTAGTTGCGTTTGCTTTAAAAGATGCTGGTTATGATTTAAGAGAATTAGTTAATAATCATGTTAAAGAGAATCGGAATTTATATGATATTGATGTGATTGATAAAAACATAGATTTTAGAAGAGTATTAAATTTAAAAACTTATTTTGATTATAATGCGATTAGTTTAACAACGGATGTATTAAGAATAGAAGAGTGGCAAGGTGGAGATATTGTTGTTTTTAAAAGACATATTGGTATAGTATCAGATAAAAGAAACCGAAAAGGAATTAATTTTGTAATTCATCATGCAAATCCTTATCAAAGATATTATGAAGAAGATATTTTAGAAAATAGAGATGATATAATAGGACATTATCGTATAAGTTAATGTTATTTAATGTTTATTTAATAATTTTTTGTATAATTAAGTTGATGATGAAAGTGAATATATTAGAATATTCTTATAAATTTATAATAAGTAATATTGTAATAGATAAAATTTCCAAATTAATTATGAATTTATCTAAAAAATCAAGTTATACCGGAACTATAAATGATGATAATACGGCTAAAAATATTGAACTTGTTTTAGACAAAACTTCTAAAATTAAACTTACAGGTGACTCATATGTTACAAAATTAACTAATGGTGATTTATCAAATAGTAATATTGATTTTAATGGTTATAAACTATATGTTAATGGGAAAACTATAAATTAAGGAAATAATATATTTAATATTATTTCTTTTTTAGTTAGTCTAAACTTGTAATCATCTTAACAAAATGTTAAGATATACCGAAACAAAGGAGAATATTACTTATGATAAGCAGGGAAGAAATAAAACTAAAAGAAAAATATATTTTAGATTGTTTAGAAAAAGAGTTAGATAAAAATGAAATGAGTAAAGTTCAATTGGATGAAATGAAGTTTTCTTTATTAGCTTATCATTCCTTAGATCATATTGAAGAAATTAATCAACCATTAAGATTTTTACTTAAAGAAATATTATTAGGTTATGCACCGTTAAACATAAAATGTAGTGAAATGAGTGAAAATATTTTAAAAACAATTCAAATTAATATGCCTAACATTAGTGATGAATATATTTACTTTTTAATAGAATTACTTAACAAGTTAACACGTATTAAAATTGATTATTCTAATGATTATAAAGAATTATCTTATTATCCATTTAAAAGTCATTCGATTATTAGTACATCTTATCTTTTTTATAATTATCTTAACGATATAGATTTTTTAGATATTTCTGGCAATATTTTAGGCAATTCTTCTCATTATGATTTTAAAGATAAAATTTTTAGTATGGAATAACTAAAATTGTTGGAACAACTAAATATGATTATTATTTTAATAAGCCTTATTTTATTTGTGAAAAATCTAATAATTTATCAGTTTATCAAGTTTTTAATCATGAAATGATGCATGCAATTGAGTTGTATATTAGTCCTAAAAAAAGACTTATGAGTAGTGTATTTCGAGAAATTTCACCTTATACTATGGATCATTTGTTTTTAGATTTTTTAGAACAAAATAATTATAATATTAATGACGTTAATGCTTTGAGAAGAAGACAGTATGCATATGTTAAAGGATTGTCTTGTTATGTTTTAAATAACTTATTTAATAGATTCGAGTGTAAATATGGTGAAATAAGTGATGATACCATTAATTATGAAAATATTCGTTCTATATTAACAACTGAAATGTTAAGAAGAATGTTTGAAATTGTTTCATGTGTAGTTGCTGAAGGGTTATATAGACAAATATTAGTAAATAAAAAACAAGGACTTACAAACTTAAAATCATTAATTATGAATTATAATTTTGAAGATGATGTACCTGATTTTTCTTTTGTAGGATTAAGTAATAAAAAATTAATAAAAATAAGTGAAAAAATGTGTAAAAAATAAAAAATAAAAAACGAATCAATCCGATTCGTTTAATTTTTTATAATGGGGCGAAATGTGGGGATCGAACCCACGCATACCGGAGCCACAATCCGGCGTGTTAACCACTTCACCAATTCCGCCATGAACAAAGATAGTTTATCAAATAACTTGCAAAATTGCAAGTATTTGTTGTATAATTTGATTTATGAAGAAATTTTTTAGTGAGAATAAAGATTATATATTAAATATGTTCCTGGTACTTGGAACAAATGCCTTTTTATATTTTATAGTAAAACATTTTATACCAAGTTATCATTTAATAACATTACCTTTGGATGATAAAATACCCTTAATACCATTTTTTATAATTTTTTATAGTATTTGGTATCCTTATTTATTTGTTGTTTTCTACTTTATATTTAAAAAAGATAAAGATAAATTTAAATCACTAATAAAGAAATCTATTTTATGTGCTGTTATAGCTGACTTATGTTTTATAATTTATCCGACAATGGTTACTAGACCGGAAGTAAATGGTTATAATTCATTAATAAGTTTAATGTTATATATTACCTATATAACTGATATTCCAGTTAATTGTTTTCCATCACTTCACTGCACATTTGCACTTCTTGTTATGTATGCAGTAACATTTGATAAAAACATGAATAAAGTATTTAGAATTCTTGTTGGAATAATTAGCCCATTAATATGTCTATCTACTGTTTTAGTTAAACAACATTCTGTTATAGATGTAGTAGGAGCATGTTTTTTATCGTGTATTATTTATGTAGATTTTAAAAAGAACAATAGGAGGAAAATATGCTAAAATTATTTAAAAATTTAACTAAAAAAGAAGTTGTTTATATGATAATAAGTTCATTACTTATTATTTTTCAAGTTGCCTTAGAACTTAAGATGCCTGATTATATGTCACAAATAACTATTTTAGTTCAAACTGAAGGAGCAAGTTTTAGTGATATATTAACTAATGGAGCATATATGATGTTGTGTGCTTTAGGAAGTTTATTATCAGCTGTTGCAACAGGTTATCTAATTGCGGAAATAACTAGTAAATTTAGTTTAAATACTAGAAGTAAATTATATAAAAAAATTATTCATTTAGATACTGATAAAACTAAAGAGTTTAAGACATCTTCATTAATTACAAGAACAACTAATGATATAACACAAGTTGAAAACTTACTTGGATTTGGTATGCAAATGTTAATTAAAGCACCGCTTACAGCAGCTTGGGCTATTACCAAAATATTAAATAAAAATATTGAGTGGAGTATTGCTACAATTATTGCCGTTCTAATATTAATATTTACATTATTAAATATTATGCTTAGAGTGTTACCTAGATTTAAAATAGTACAAAGTTTAATTGATAAATTAAATGGAGTAGAAAGAGAAAATCTTCAAGGAATTAGAGTAGTAAGAGCGTTTAATGCTGAAAAATATTCAGAGGATAAATTTGATAAAGTAAATAATGATTTAACATTTAATCAATTAAAGAATCAAAAATTATTTGCAATTCTAAGCCCGGTTATGTATTTAGTTATGAATGGATTATCTTTATCAATTTATATAATAGGTGCTATATTAATAAGTAATTCATTATTAATAGATAAGCTAACTTTATTTAGTAACATGGTTGTGTTTTATTCGTATGCTATGCAAGTTATAATGTCATTTTTAATGCTTGTTATGGTGTTTATGATGCTTCCTAGAGCTGAGGTTTCAGCAAAACGTATTAATGAAGTGTTAGATGCTGAAGATAAAATAATTGAAGGAAATATTACTAATGGTAAAGAAACAGGTACTGTAGAATTTAAAAATGTATCATTTAAATATCCTGATGCGGAAGAATATGTTTTAGAAAATATATCTTTTAAATCAAATAAGGGAGAAACTATCGCCTTTATAGGATCAACTGGTTCTGGTAAATCAACATTAATTAATCTTATTCCAAGATTTTATGATGTAACAAGTGGTGAAATATTAGTTGATGGAATAAATGTTAAAGATTATCAAAAAGAAATACTTAATGATAAAATTGGATATGTTTCTCAAAAGGCTGTTATTTTTAGTGGTACTGTTAAAAGTAATATTAAATTTGGTAAATCTAAAAATAAAATAAGTGAAAAAGATATATTAGATGCTGCTAAAATAGCTGAAGCAAAAGAATTTGTTGAGAAAATGGAAGATACATATAACTCTCATATTTCACAGGGTGGAACTAATATTTCAGGTGGTCAAAAGCAAAGATTATCTATTGCTAGAGCTGTTGCGAAAGATCCAGAAATTTATATTTTTGATGATTCATTTAGTGCTTTAGATTATAAAACAGATGCAGTATTAAGACAAAATTTAAAGAAGAATAAAACAGATGTTACTATGTTAATTGTTGCACAAAGAATAGGAACAATTATGAATGCGGATAAAATTATGGTACTAGATAATGGTAAATGTGTTGGAATGGGTACACATAAAGAATTACTTAAAAATTGTGAGGTATATAAAGAAATTGCGTTATCACAACTATCAAAGGAGGAATTAGAAAATGCATAATAAGAATCGTAACGAAGCTCCTTCAAAGCCAAAAGATTTTAAAAAATCAATTATGAGATTATTTAAGGAATTAAATAGTTATAAAGTTTTAGTAATTATATCAATAATTCTTGCTGTTGCATCAACAATACTTACAATATTTTGTCCTAATAAAATGGCTGATTTAACAGACGAAATTAGAAACGGTTTAACGATTAATACAAGTGCGTTAAATGCGGTTGTAACTAAAACTAGTGAGAAACTTGCATCTAATAGACTAGAGGATATTGAAGTAAGTGGTGTAACAATTAGTCCTCAAGATCAAATCGTGTTTATGTCTATTATGCAAAAAGTTGATAGAGAAGAGGAGGCAAATCTTTACAAAGCGTATGAAGAATTACCGGAGAGTGTTAAAGATGCTATTAAACCAGTAATGAATATGGATAATATTAAACATATTGCTATATTACTTGGTACATTATATATAATAAGTAGTTTATTTGGTTATTTTGAATCATTAATAATGACAAATATTTCTAATAAATATGCGAATAAGTTAAGAAGTAAAATTAATGCTAAAATTAATAGATTACCTTTAAGTTATTTTGATAAAACCTCATATGGAGATGTTTTATCAAGAACAACCAACGATGTAGATACAATTGCATCATCATTTAATAATTCATTATCAACATTAGTTAGTGCATCAGTTCTTTTAATAGATATTACTTTTATGATGTTTAAAACTAATGTATATATGAGTTTAGCGGCTATTTTATCAAGTGTTATTGGTTTTGCTTTAATGTTTGGAATTATGGGAAAGAGTCAAAAATATTTTGATTTAAGACAAAAAGAATTAGGTGCTTTAAATGGACACATTGAAGAAGTATATTCTGGATTAAATGTAATTAAAACTTATAACGCAGAAGAAGAAGTAACTAAAAAATTTGATAAATATAATGAAAAAGTATATGTAGCTAATAAGAAGAGTGAGTTCTTATCAGGATTTATGCATCCTTTAATGGGATTTATTGGAAATTTAGGTTATGTTTCAGTATGCGTATTAGGTGCTGTTTTAACAAGTAAAAATATTATTACATTTGGTACAATTATTGCCTTTATTTCATATTGCCGTTTATTTACATCACCACTTATGCAATTAGGACAAGTTGTTGCATCTTTACAAGGTGCTGCATCAGCAAGTGAAAGAGTATTTGAATTTTTAGATAGTAAAGAATTAAGTGATGAATCATCATTTACTAAATATTTAGATAAAAAGGATGTTAAAGGTAATATCGAATTTAAAAATGTTTCATTTAGTTATGATGAAGGAAAGGAAATAATTAAAAACTTTAGTGCCAAATGTAAGGCTCATGATAAAATTGCCATTGTTGGTCCAACAGGGGCTGGTAAAACAACTATGGTTAATTTACTTATGAAATTTTATGAAATAAATAATGGTGATATTTTAATTGATGGAGTATCAACTAAAGAATTAACTAGAGAAAATATTCATGATTTATTTACTATGGTTTTACAAGATACTTGGTTATTTAATGGAACAATTAAAGAAAACTTAATATATAATAGAGAAAATATAACTGATGATGAAATTAAGAAGGTATGTAAAATAGTTGGAATTGATCATTTTATTAAAACGTTATCGGATGGATATGATACAGTTATTAATGATCAAGATCAAATATCAATTGGACAAAAACAATTATTAACAATTGCGAGAGCTATGCTTTCTGATACACCATTTATAATTTTAGATGAAGCAACATCTAATGTTGATACTAGAACTGAAGAATTAGTTCAAAAAGCAATGGATAAATTAATGAAAAATAAAACGTCATTTATAATTGCTCATAGGTTATCAACTATTAGGAACGCTGATTTAATATTGGTTATGAAAGATGGAAATATTATTGAAAGTGGAAATCATGAAGAATTATTAAAACAAGGTGGTTTTTATAGTGAACTTTATAATTCTCAATTTAGTGAAGAATAAATTATTTAAAAAATTATTATTTATTTTAAATATTTTAAATTGGGTAAATATCACTTTTTAGTTAACAAATGCATATGTTAAATTAGGAGAGTGATAGAATGAATAATAATTATAAAGAAATAGTTACTAAAGCTGTTATTGGTAAAAGTAAAAAAACAAGTACAGATGAATACAGTATTTTGTTAGAAGAAAATATAAGCAATGTATTAGGCTGTTGGGTAATAAATCATACGTTTAAAGGATATAATTCCAATGGCAAAGTTGCAGTTAATGGTTCTTATGATGTAAATATTTGGTATTCATATGATAACAACACCAAAACAAATGTAATAGCTAGAACATTTAATTATAGTGATATCATAAATGTTAATTTAAAAGAAAAAATTACAGATACAAATGAAATAATAGTTAGAAGTTTAACAGCTCCTAGTGCTAGTGCTGTCGAAGTTGATGGAAATACTTTAAAACTTAAAGTCGAAAAAGAACTTGGAGTAGAAATAGTTGGAGATATAAAAGTTAAAATCAATGTTTTAGATGATTATGATGATTATGAAGTAGATAATTCAAATGTAACAGATGATATTAATATCGATGAAGATTATTTAAATAAAAAGAATTAATTATCTAAAAAGTCTTATATATTCATGAAGAGTATATAAGTTTTTTTAAGTATTTGATATAATATTTTTAATGAAAAGAGGAGCAATTATGAAGCAATATACATTAATGAATAAAAAAACACAAGTTTTTGATTTTTGGTATGATGAAGAAGAACACCTAATTATAAAATTTGATTATAATTATCCTAATAATTTAAAATATGCTCCTTTCGGACTAATAAAAGATGGAATAGTAAATAAAAGTGAGTTTAATAAATGGTGGAAAAATAGACAAATACCAGTATCAAGAAATGGATTAAAAGAACTTATCTCTGATGATAATTTCGATCTATTAGATGCTAAAGCATATTGTTTATCATTATCAGATCAATATTGGGTTAAAAAGCCTAACGATAATATATTGTGGGAAAACATTAATTTCTTTGATAATGAATTTTCTGAGGATATTGGAAAAATATTATTTAATGGTGGTAAAACACCTATGAATTTAAATTTAAATACACCAGATATGACAAGTAATGGTAATTATAGCAAGAGATGGAAAATTATTAACGGGAAAAGATATTTACTTAAAGCAGGTAGTAAAATCTTAAATCAAGAACCATACAATGAATTAATAGCTACCAAATTGTATGAAAGATTATTAAATGAAGATGAATATGTTAAATATGAAATTATCTATGAAAACAATAATGCTATATCAGTCTGTGAAAATTTTATTAACAAAGATACTGAATTAGTACCTGCCTGGAAAATCAATGATTATTTTGAATTTAAAGAAAATGAAAATAAATACGAACATTACATAAGATGCTTAGATGAACTTAAAATAAAAGATGCCAGAAAATCAGTTGATAAAATGATAGTTTGTGATTATATTTTAGCTAATAAAGACAGACATTTTAATAACTTTGGAGTAATAAGAGATATTAACTCTTTAGATTTTATAAAAGTTGCCCCAATATTTGATAATGGTTGTTCATTATGGTACGACGAAAATGATATATACGTTGGAGAATTCTTTTTAACTAAGCCATTTGAAGAATATGAAAATATGCAAATTAATTTAGTTAAAGATTTTAGTTTCTTTGATATAAATAAATTAGAAGGATTTACAAAAGAAGTAGGAGAGATATTATCTAAAAATCCATTTATGTCTAATGAAAGAATTAATAAAATAATTTTTGAAATAAATAAAAGAATTAATTATGTAAATGATTTAAAAAACAAGTAAATAAAAAAGATGCTATAAAACATCTTCATCAAAGCCTAATGTATTCTTAGTAATATATATAGGTCTTTTTTTAATTTCTAAATATATCTTTGAAATATACTCACCAACAATACCAATTGCAAGTAGATTTATTCCACCCAATATTAAAATCAAACAAATAATAGATGGATAACCAGGTACATTATTACCCCTAATTAGCGTTTCTAAAATCATTATTATAAAATAAATGAATGATATAGAAGAAGTAAGTAATCCAGTAACAGTTGCAAGTCTAAGTGGTTTAGTACTAAAATTAATAATACCATTAAAAGCATATCTAAATGAATTAGTTAAATTAAATTTAGAAGTACCAGAATATCTTTTTTCAACCTTATATTCTAAATATTTAGTTTTAAAACCAATCCAAGAAAATATTCCCTTAGAAAATCTATTTATTTCTCCTAAATTTAGTATAGCTTCCTTCGCATTTTTACTAAACATTCTAAAATCTGATGCATCTTCTTTAAAGTTAGTATCACTTATTAAATTTATAAATTTATAAAAAATCTTTTTTAAAGTTTTAACAAAAAATTTATCATTAGATCTATCTTTGTTAATCATTGATACTTGATCATAATCTGGATTATTTTCTAAAAAATCTAACATTTGTAATAAATACTTTGGATTTTGTTGCATATCACTATCTATAATAGCGCAGTATTTACTATTACTATATCTCATTCCCGCATACATAGCAGCATCCTTACCAAAATTACGACTAAAATTAATAACTTTAACATGTTCTTTATCTTGTTTATATATTTCTTCCAATTTATTATAAGTATTATCCGTACTACCATCATTAACATATATAATTTGATAATTAATATTATTTAATACTTCTTTTATTTTATCGTTTAATATTAATATATTTCCTTCTTCATTATAACAAGGAATTATTACATCTAATTTCATACTACCTCCATTAAATTAATAATAACATTTTATTTTAAAATAGTTAAGTGTTAATAAATACATAAATTATTTAAATATTATTCTTGCTTTTGGTTTACTTAAATAATAAAATAGAAGTTGAAAGAAGGCTTACATATGAATGAGATAACTTTATTACCAGCAGATAACTATATTGTAGTTAATAAAACAATCTTAACAGAAAACGATAAAGTTAATTTAATAAATTTATATGAGCCAATAATAGGTCCACTTGCAATCAGTTTATATTTAACATTATGGAGTGATTTAGATAGAACCTTAACCTTTAGTGATTCTTATAACCATCATCATTTAATGACTTTTTTAAAAAGTAATTTAAATGATATTAAAGAAGCAAGAAGTGCCTTAGAAGCTTTAGGTTTAATTAAAACATATTATAAAGATGGAGATAATATTAATTATTATATTTATGAACTATATTCTCCAATAAGTGCCTATGAATTCTTTAATCATCCTATTTTAAATATAGTGTTATACAATAACTTAGGAGTAAATGAATATAATAACTTAATTAAATCTTATAAAAAAGTTAACTTTAAATATGATGACTATAAAGAGATATCTAGTAAATTAAATGATACCTTTAAAAGTAGTGCCTATAATAACTTTAATAATGAAGATATTAAAAATAAAAATAGTAATAAACCTAAATTAGACAACTTAATTGATTTTGATGTATTAAAAGAAAGTATTCCTAATAAAGTACTTGGTAATAATGCTTTTAATAAAAAAACTAAAGAATTAATTAATAATCTAGCGTTCATTTATAACCTAGATACCCTTAAAGTAAGCGAAATATTAAGATTAACAATTGATGAAAACGGACTTATTAATAAAGATTTATTTATTAAAGAAGTAAGAAAATATTATGAATATAATAATGGTGGAAGTTTACCTACAATTATTTATAGAACACAGCCTGAACATTTAAAGAGTCCTGAAGGAGATTTATCAAGCGCTGGTAAAATGGTTTATATTTTTGAAAATACAACCCCATATGATTTCTTAAAAAGTAAATATAAAAATAATAATCCCACTCCTAGAGATTTAAAGTTATTAGAATACTTAGCTCTTGAATTAAATATGCCACCTGCTGTTATTAATGTATTAATTGATTATGTTTTAAGAATAAGTGACAATAAACTTAATAAAGCATATGTTGAAACTATTGCTGGACAATGGACTAGACTAGGCATTAAAACAGCTAGAGAAGCAATGAATCAAGCTAAAAAAGAATATAAAAAGAAACCTAAAAAAGAAATTAATAAGAGTGTTAAATTACCAACTTGGTTTGATAATGAACAAAAAGATATAAATGTAAGTGAAGAAGAAAAGAAAGAAATAGAAGCATTACTTAAGGAGTTTAAATAATGGATAAATTAAATATCGATAATTACAAAAATAATAATTTAGAAATGTCTTTAAAAAAAGATTATATTGAAGCTTTAAAAAATGAAGATTTAAAAAAGTTAGTAGTTTCTTTAAAAATTAAAGATGATATAGCATATAAATATACTTCTAAATTAGAAAGAAGTGTTAATGAACTTAATAACTGTAAAAATTGTAAAGGATTATTAGGCTGTAAAAATAAATGCCTAGGTTGTGTTTATTATCCTAAAGTAATAGAGGGAAAGATTGATTTTAATTATGTTGCTTGTAAATATATGAAAAAAGATTTACAAGAAAAAGAAGAAATTAAATCTAAATTTTTTGAAATGCCATATGAAATTAAAAAAGCAAGAATTAAAGATATTGATCCATCAAGTAAAGATAGAGTAGAACTGATTAAATGGATAACTAAATTTTATAAAGATTATAAAAAAGATAATAAACAAAAAGGTTTATATTTAAGTGGTTCTTTTGGTTCTGGTAAAACATTTATTGTAAGTGCTTTATTAAACGAGCTTGCTAAAGATGGATATAATTCTATTATTGTTTATTATCCTGAACTACTTAGAAGTTTAAAAGAAGGATTTGGCAATGAGGATTTTAATGATCGACTTAATGAAATAAAAAAATGTGATTTATTACTATTAGATGATATTGGAGCTGAAGCAACCTCTTTATGGAATAGAGACGAAATATTAGGAACTATCTTACAATATCGAATGGACAATAAATTAAGTACCTTCTTTACATCTAATTTAACATTAAATGAATTAGAAGAACATTTTATTATTAAGAATAATGAAGAAGAAAAAATTAAAGCTAGACGAATAATGGAAAGAATAAAATTTTTAACTGACAATAAAGAATTAATTGGTGAAAATAGAAGAAAGTAGTTTGTATTATTAATGTTTCATTGAGAAAAAGTGGTAAAAGTGGCAAAAATTCCCAATGGAGGCTTATATGAAGGAAATTAAAAGAGATATTTATTTAAATAGATTAATAAGTAGAAAAAATGGAATAATTAAAATTGTGACTGGTATTAGAAGATGTGGTAAATCTTATTTATTAAATCATAAAAGATTTTTATTATAAATGCATTGAATATGGATATTATAATTCTTTATTAATAACTTATAATAAACTTAAAGCAGAATAACTGCTTTTTTTCTTGAATAAATATATTTAAATTGATAATATTTAATTATAGGAAAGAGGTTGGTAATTAATGGAAAAAGAAGAAGAATTTAAAAATTGGGAGTATATTGTTTTAATAATTATGTTATGTATAATAATAGCATTACTTAGTATAGTTTTGTATAAAGCTATTAATAAGAAAAAAGAAAATAATATTAATGAAGATAATAAATTAAGCAGTATTAAAATAGATGAAAAATTATATAAAACATTTAAAAGAAAAGATTATGATGCATTTAACGATATTAAAGATAATTACGTAGTTAGAGATATGAAATTAGTTCAAAGTGATAATAGTTTTAATAGTATTAAATTAAATGATAAAGAAGTAGGTATAAGATATGTTCTTTATCAAGAAGAAAATGAAGATAATAATGATAATATTTACTATAGTTATTATTTAGAATTATATTTTAATAATACTAAATTAAGTAAAATTATAAAAATTAATGATACTAATAAAAGTTATAGTGATTTAGGAAGTATTAAATTAGACAATGTTTATTTTAATAAAATAAATGGACTAGATAATAAAGAATATTTAGTAGTAGAAAGTAATGTTGAATCTAATGATTATTCTTTAGGAAGACATTATGTTTATATATTAAATGATGAATTTAAAATTATGTATGAAGTACCATTTATAATGGGACAAAATTTAGAATTAAGTGAAGATTATAATATAAAGTTTGATAATAAACTAAATATTTCAAATGATTGTATTTATTATTTAGATAGTAATAAAAAGAAAATTGATATTCATAAAGTTACTTTTTATAAAGATAAATATTATGATGAAATAATTGATAGTCAAAGTGGTAATGGATCTGGAACTAAAAATTAATAGTGTGGAAATTCGTTTATATGTATAAATTTGTTATTGAAAATTTTAATTTAGTATTGTATTCTATTAATAGAGAATAGAGGTAGAAGATTATATGAAGAGGTTAGTTGGAAAAAAGAAGGTAAAAGTACTTTTATGTTCAATAGCGTTTATAGCTATTTTTATTAGTACTTTTAGTAAATATAATAATTTAAGTAGTACTAAAATAGATAATAATCAAGATTTAATTGCTGATGATTATCAAAATGGTGATCATAGTGGTAGTAGTGGAAAGTTCAATAAAAGCTGTGAAATGAATATATTATATTATTCGATTAAGGTTGGAGAGCAAATTGATATATTAAAAGATATTGAAACACTTTGTGACTTAGGAAAATATAAGATATTTAATGATGTAAGGATAACTAGTGGAAAAGTGAGACATACAAAGGATGTAAAAGTTGTATATGAAAAAAATGCTGATAATGTTAATGCCGGGTATTCATTTATATTAAGTGGAATGTCTATTGGTAAAGATAAATTTACAACAGATTTTAGGGGTGGTGGCCTTTTCGGAAGAGGATTAAAAGAAATTAAAATAGAAGTAAATGTTGGTAACGGCGATAACAATATTAATAATAACAATAATAACTATAATAACAATAATAACTATAATAACAATAATAACTATAATAACAATAATAATAACAATAATAATAACAATAATTCTCAGACAAATATTTATGGAATAAATATAATTCCTGTAAATGGTGGAAGTGCTGATATTACTGTTATTGCTGGTACATCTACTAATAAGTATGGAACTGCAATATGTTCTACAAAAAATTGTAATTACAGAATTACTGCTAAAAATGATAGCTATGTAAGTTTAGATGAAGGTTGCCCTGATAAGCAAGAAATAATTGATTATTTATTAATAACTGAAGGGACAGGAATGAAAAAAGTATATGCTTGCAAAAAAGAGGTTGATGGTTGCATTATTGATGTTCCCAAAACAGCTAATGCTGAATATCCATATGGTGAAACATGGGCTATATATGATGGTGGAACAAAAAAACAATCAAGTACTTCAGCATACAGTAATACTTATACTTGTATAACAAATGATTGCTATATTACCTATACTGATTTAAATCCAAAAAGAACTTTTAATGGTATAGCTGGGGATGGTGATTGTTCTACTGGTGGACGTGGTGATACGGCTCAAACTAATAAACTTTATTGTACAAAAGGTAAAATTACCGCAAAGGTTTGCTATAAAGATCAATTGCCCGGAGGTGATTCATCAGGAGGTGGAACATATTCACCTGTAATAGAACCAACGGTTGATAATAATAGTACTGAGACTTTAAATGGTGAATATTATGCTAAAGATAAAGAATATATGGGTGCTAGTATTAAATGTGGTGATAAATTATTTATAACAACTTGTACAACTGGTAGCAATAGTATATGTGATGTTACTACTGTAAATGGATTTGGTGTAAGTAGTACTACTAAAATATATAAATCTAATATAACTAAAGATGAAACTCAAACGGGTTGCTTTCAAAAAATTGAAAGATATATAACAGAAAAAACATATTATTACTCTAATCAACAAATGAGTGAAAATAAAACTGAAATAGATTGTGGATCAATTGTGACATTTAAAAAATCAATTGAAAATTCATGTTATGGAAACACTTGTGAAGTGGAATATAATGGTAAAACTATTTATATTGATAAAAAATATATTACGAGTGATAAACCAACATGTAGTAGTAGCACAACTTGTGAAACTAGTGCCAGTGTAAAAGATATTAAAGGTGAAGTTGTTGTTAAAATTTGTGATAAAGATGATAATGAAAACACAAGAAATAATATAGTTACTTGTGCTGAAGATTATGCTTTTGAGTATAAATTAACTAAAGATAATAGTCTTTCTAGTGATGTTAATAATAGATACAAAGAATATAAATATACTTGTAATTATGTTAAAAGGCCTATGGTTTCAGCTTCAGCGGGAATAATTAATTCAAAGGGATTAGGAACTATAAACGCTACTGGATATGATTTTGGTGGAAATGGAATTTATGGATTCTTTATTTCTCCAGGTGAGGAACCAACTGCTAATCATGCTTGGATTTCACCGAAAAATGGTAATACGATGAGTATCGAAGAATCAGCGGGCACTTACTTTATTTGGGTGAAAAATAATAAACATAGAATAAGTTATCCAGTATTAGCTAAAGTATACGATTCGGATTTAAGTACAACATTATCATCATTTAGTTTAAAAGATGGTAATGGTAATAATATTAATATGAGTTCATTAGATAACACAGTTGGATATAATGAACCTATTAAAGATTCAAATTATGCGTTACTTTCAAATAATTTATTAGCTGATTCAGTAGGTGGATTTGATAAATATACTACTGCTTATGAAATGACTGTTTCTTCTAGTAGGGTAGCTCTTTATGCAACCTTAACAAGTAATGATGCATCATATGTATCAGGATATGAACCAAGAACGATAGATTTAGAATACGGAAGAAATGTAGCTCTAATAAAAATAGTTAATAAAAATGGAAAAGAAAGATGTTATACATTTATAATAAATAGAGTAGATGATCGAAATAGTTCTAATTTACTTAAAAATATAAAATTAAGTAGAGGAAGTATTGATTTTGATCCATATACAACAAATTATGATGTAAAGATAAGTAGATTTACTAAAAAAGTAAGTATAAATGCTGAATTAGATAGTAGTACATCAACATTTATCTCAGGATATGAACCAAGAGAGGTAGAGATAACAGAAGATAGACAATCAGTAGTACTTAAAGTAATAAGTGAGGCAGGAAGTATCAGAAGTTATGTAATAACCTTTACAAGAAATGGTGAAGAAAAAGATAATGTAAATAGTACATATTTAAGTAGTTTAACAGTACCGGGAACAATGCTTGGATTTGATAAAGAAACATATGATTATACAATAACAGTGCCATATGAAACCGAAGATATTCCAGTATATGCCTTTGCTGAAGATGAAAATGCGACAGTAAATGTAGGAAATAATACCGGATTAAAAGTAGGAAATAATCTAATTCAAATAGAAGTAAAAAATAATAATAAAACAAGAATCTATAGTTTACATGTAATAAGAAAAGAAAGTGGATTAGATATATCAAATTCAGCAAGATTAGGAACACTTAGTATAAAGAATTATAATATAGAATTTAATCCAGATAAGTTAGATTATGAAGTAAAAATAAAAAGAGAAAAGACATTATTAATAAGTGCAACGCCTGAATCAAATAGAGCAGATATTTATATGTATGGAAATAATGATTTAACCGGATTTAGTACAGTAAGAGTAAAAGTAATAGCAGAGAATGGATTAACAAATATATATTCAATAGATATTCAAAAAGATGCATATAATAAGAAAATTGAAATAATTATTTCAATTAGTATATGTTTATTTATAACAATTTCTGGTATAATATTAATAGTTAATAGAAAAAATAAAGTAAACAAAGAATATATGGAGGGATAATATGAAAAAAATGTTTATTTTGGGGTTAATTTTGGTAATGCCTTTAGCTGTAAAAGCAGAGGTATCAAGTTCAACCCAAGCTATTGGAGCATCAGCAGATGCTAAAGCGCAAGTTGACGAATCACTTAAACTTAATGGAAGTTTAAAAAATGCAACTAATGGCTTTTATATTGAAGGATTAGAAATATCATGTGTTAATGGTAAAAGAAGCTATACAATTTTAAATGATGCTATAGCAAGTTCATTAACATGTAGTAATGGTAATACTAAACCATATTATGATATTAAAGCAGATGGTACATCAGGAAAAGGAATTGCTAATGGTAGTAGTTGTACAGTAAACGAAAATGAAGCTAAATTATATGCGACAAGAATTTATAAATATGATTGTGATTACGTTACTGGAAGTACTGATGATAATAAAATTCAGTTTACTACTACAACAAGTACAATAACAACTAATAGTGGAAGCAATAAAGATGGAGATACAACTAAAGATACAGGAACAACTGATAATAAGGATACAGGAGTTGAAGATTATTTTATAGCTCTTGGTACAATAGGTGTTGTTGTAACTGCACTACTATATGTTATTGATAAGAAAAATGTATTCAAAAAGATTTAAAAAATAATAATATTATGATATTATTATTATAGTCTTGGTGAAATAATACCATTACGGTATTATTTTTTTGAAAAGAGGTATTATGAAAAGGATTGTTTTACTTGTTTGTTTATTATTTCCTTTAATGGTTTTTGGTGACAATTTAAAATTTGGTGATAGTTTGTTTGATTGTCAAAGATTTCAATCAAACGGAATTATTTCAAGTGGATCGGGAAATTTTAATTATTGTGTTCAAGCAAAATGTGAAGGCGGACATTGGCAAACCCAAAAATTATTTATAAGAGGTAACACAGTTACATGTTCTAATGGCAATCAAGATTACTATCAGTATGTAATCTCATCTGGTTGTAATGAATATCAAAATACCTGTTCTAGTAATAATGCAAAAATATATTGTGGAATAACATATGCATATGATTGTAATAAAGCTGCAGATGGTTCTATTTATGTACCAAGAGGTACTACTAAAAAAACAACTACTACAACTAAAAGAAACACTATTACTAGTAAAAAAACTAATACTACTAAAACAACCAAAACTACCACTACGACTAAAACGACTACAACGACAGTTCAAGTTAAAGATAATAATGCCTTTTTAAGTAAGTTAGAAGTTAAAGGTTATACAATTAATTTTTATAAAGAAAAATTATCATATGAAATAGTTATAGATAAATCAGTTAATAAACTAGATATAGAATATGAAACAGATTCAGATAAAGCAAGTGTAAGTATAAGAAATAATAATCCTATAAGTGTTATAAATCCTGTTATAATTACTGTAACTGCTGAAGATGGTAGTACAAAAGATTATACAATTAAGTTAACTTATAAAGCACTTTCAAATAACATTAATATTAAAAGTTTAACTATAGATAATCATGACTTTAAGTTTGATAGCAATAGTAAAAATTATGATATTGTAATTAAAGAAGATGAAAAATCATTAAATTTTAATATTGAATTAGAAGATGAAAATGCTTCATATGAGATTGATAATAATGATGATCTAGTAAATGGAAGTGTAATTAAAGTTAGAGTTATAGCTGAAGATTTAACAGAAACCACATATAATTTTAATATTATTAAAGAAGTTGTTACAGTGCCTAAAAAGAAAAGCAATTTTTTAACTTTGTTATTAATATTTATTATATTAGGAATAATTGGAGTAGTGGCGTTTAAATTTATAAAAAATATATTACCAGCAAAGGCGGATGAGAAGTATGATTATGAATAAATTGTTAATTTTGTTATTTAATTTAAATTATATAAATGTTTTAGCAGATACTGAGGGAAATATTGCAGATAATTTTTGTACTGATTTTGGAGATACATTAAAGTTAGTTTCGATATCAGTATTAATTGTTAGAATTTTAGTCCCATTTTTACTTATTTTTATGGCTACTTTAGATATATACAAAGCAGTAACTGGTGGAAAATCTGATGAGTTAAAAAAACAAATAACTATTTTAGGAAAAAGAATGATAATTGGACTTATGGTATTTTTTATCTTTCCTTTTGTAAGTTTGATTGTTGATTCATTGGATAATAGTCCTAGTGATTATAAGGTTTGTCTAAATTGTATTAGTAATCCGGCTAATTGTCCTTCTAAGAAATAATAATTTATAATAATTTATATATGAACAAATTATCAAAAAATATTGATAGTTCGTTTTTTTTGTAATATAATAAAAATGTAAAATAAAGGAGGAATTTTAAATGAAAGAAGCATCAGGTGAATTAAGTATGACTGCTATCACTGTAGTAGCTATAGCTGCAATAGCTGGTGTGTTTACGACACTTGTTTATCCTAGAATTAAGGCAAGTATTCTTTTACAAACAAAATGTTCAACAAAATATAATTGTGGTACTTGTGCTGATGGAAAACAAACTTGTCAAGTTACTGCTGAAGATGGATCTAGTGAAGCTGCAGAATGTCCTTGTGAGTAGAATATGAGAGAATCAATAGGTGGTGCTTGGTTAGTTGGAATTGTAATATTTTTTATTGTATTATTTACGGGATATTTAGCACTATCTGTTAACTATTCAAAAGCTTTTAAAGTTAAAAATGAGATAATATCTTTAATTGAAGAAAACGAAGGATTAACTGATAAAACTCAGGAAAAAATAGTAAAATATTTGAATAGTGTAGGTTATTATGTTTATGGGAAATGTAATGATATAGATAGTGATTATCTAGATAATACAGTAAATGGAAAATTAATTGGTTATGAAAAACAAGGTAATACAGATAAATATAAATATTGTGTGTATGAAAGATCTGTTCAAGATGATACATTAAATAGAAAATATTACAGAGTTACAGTGTTTTTTAAATTTGATATTCCATTATTAGATAATGCGTTTACATTTCCAGTTACAGGAGAAAGCAAAGCAGTTTATTTTGCAAAATAGTAAGGTGGTTTTATGAATTTAGTTATTGTTAATGAAAATACAAAGGTAGTAAATACGTTAACTATAGATATAATTAAAGTATTAAATGGTGTATATGATGTTAATAGTATCGAGAAAGAATTGGTTAATTTTTATTTTAACAAAGTAATAATTGATATAACTGCTATAAAAAATTATTTTATTAATTTTGATTTATTAGAATTTTTGAATTACTTTGGGAAAGACAAAGTAATTTTACTTTTAAATGATAATCCATATTGTAGCAGCAAAGAGTTTTTAACCGTTTTAATTAATAATGGTTACTATAATTTTACTAGTAATTCACAAGGTGTTAGTTTTTTAATAAATAAATCTAATACTTACGAAGATGTAAAAAAATATGTTCAAAATAGTACATTTACAAGTGAACTAAATAGTACAATTAATTATGAAGTAGTTAATAATGCAAATAATATTAAAGTTATAGGTATTCAAAATTTAAGTGAATATGCTGGATCTACAACTTTAATGCAACAAATGGTTAAACAATTATCTTTAAATTATAAAGTTAAAGGAATTGAATTAAATGGATTTGATTCTGTCTATTTTAGAAATCAAAATATTTTATTTTGTAATGATTATGTAGAATTAGAAACAAAAATTAAAGGATTCCGTGATATTGATGTAGTCATTGTTGATTTAAATAACTTTGATGATAAAAATAATATATGTGATGATATAATTTATTTGTTAGAACCAGGAATTATAAGATTATCTAAATTTGTTAAAAAAATAGATAATTATAAAGAAAAAATAGATAATATGAAAATAGTTTTAAATAGAAGTGCTTTAAAAGATGAAGAAATTAATTATTTTGAAAAAGAAACGGGATTAAGAATTTTTTACAATTTAGGTAACTTTGATGATAAGAAGGAAAGATTATTATCAGTAGATAAATTATTAGTTAAATTAGGTTTTGAAAAGCAAAAAATGAAATGATTATCTAAAAATATTCCTAAAATATTTGACGTAATTATTTAAATAGTTTATAATCAATTTAGATGTAAAGGAGAGATATAAAAATGGATTTAAGTGGTTTCTGTACAGGTGTAAAACCAGTATTACAAGTTGCAGGATGGGTATTATTAATTTTTAAAATTATTATTCCGTTAATTATAGTTGCTTTAGGAGCATTTGATTTAGGAAAAGCTGTTACAGCAAGTAAGGACGATGAAATTAAGAAGAGTGCTAAATCTTTAGGAATGAGAGTTCTTGCAGGTATTTTAATATTTTTAGCACCATCTATCATTTTATGGGTATTTGGACTTATTTCTGGTTTTAGTGATGCTAAGGATGCAATTGATTTCCCAACTTGTGAAACATGTCTTTTAACACCATATAATTGTAAATAAATAAAAAACATTAAATAAAAACAACTTTACTGTTGTTTTTTTGTATGATATAATTTTATGTGTATAATTATATAATGTTAGGTGGTAATTATGAATAATAAAATTATATATATATTTATTATATTTATTTCTTCTTTTTGTTTTATAAATGTAAAAGCAGATAGTTTAAGTGTTAATTATAATGAAAATGTTATTTTTTTAGATAATGAGAACACTGATAATGAGGAGATGGATTGTAAATCTCTTGGTTCATTTGGAGAAGATTTGCAATCAATATTTAATGTATTTAAGATAGTTGCTCCTATCCTAACTTTAGCATTATCTACATATGATTTTGTTATTTCTATAACAAGTAAACAAGCTGAGGGGCTTCAAAAATCGGCTAAAAAATTTGCTACTAGGTTAGTATTAGTTGTACTTTTATATTTACTACCAACACTTATAAATGTTTTACTTGGTTTAACAATTGGTGGAAACACCTGCGTAGAATAGGAGTGATAATATGTTTGGTATAGCTGAAACAATTGGTGATGCGTTTGTTACTGTTTGGTATGGATTATGGATTTTAATTGATACTCTAATTTATTCTTTAATTTCTTTATTTTATCAATTATTTAATTTAATTGCTAAAGCTAGTTTGTATAATAGTGAAAACGCCGATATATCAACAATTGTAGATCGTATTTCTATTATTCTTGGGATAGGAATGCTTTTTATTCTTGCATATAATATTATTTTACTTATTATGAATCCAGATAAATTTAGTTCTGGTGGAGATAAGTCAATGCAAGGATTATTTAAAAATGCGGTTTTATCTATAGTTATGCTTACAGCATATAGTACAGTTTTTACATATATGACTAAATTGCAAAATAGTATTATTGATTCACAAGTAATTGAAAATATAATTTTAGGACCAGGTGATACTTCAAGTGAGATAAAATCTAATAATATGGGATCGATGGTTGCAACAAAGATTTTTATGGCGTTTTATTATCCTGTAGATAAAGATGGCAATTATCTTGATTGTGGAAATATCAGTTACGATGAAACGGGAAATATAATTACTGATGCAGTACTAAAGGAAGCATCAGGTAAAAAACTATGTGATAAATATCAAGAAGGAATAATAGCAGCAAGTAATGGAAATATAAATGCTTTACTTACTGATTCATATCTTTTTTCTGCAATGAAATCAGGGCCTCCAGGAATAAAATACATGTATATTATATCAAGTATTTGTGGTGTAGTTGCACTTCTTATGTTTATTTCATATGTAATTGATATTGGAATAAGAGTTGCTAAAATGGCATTTTTGCAAATAATTGCACCAATTCCTATTATGGCATATATTACTAAACCTAATGGTGGTGTATTTTCTAAATGGTTAGATAATTTGATTAAAACTTATTTAAGTTTATTTATGCGATTAATTACAATATATTTTTCAATGTTTCTTATTTCATTATTAACAAGTCAAGTTGGAAATAATAGTGGTGGTGTATTTGGAAACAGTGAAAATGTTAGTGGCGTATTAAAATTATTTGGAAACGTTGTTTTAATATTAGGTGTTTTATTATTTGCAAAGGATGCACCAAAATTATTAGAAAATTTATTAGGTACAACATTTGGCGAAGGTGGAGGCTTCTCACCTAAAGCGATTGCTAAAAAATTAAATGGAGTAAGAGAAGCCCCTCTTGTTGGTGGTGCAATTGGCAAGGGACTTGATCAAGCAAATAAAGGTATTGGAGCAGCTGCTGGATGGTATGGTGCAAGACGTGCTGCTATTCGAAATAATAATAGGCTTGAAAAACTACAAAGACAAGGAAAAGATACAGGCGGTTTAACACACATGGATGTAAAAGCTGCTGGATTACAAGGACGTCATAATGGTTACAAAAAAGGTGGTTTTGGTCAAGCTAAAGCTCAAGGCGAAAGCGTTTTTCAACAAACATATGGATATGGTAAGAAACAAGGTCATAGTGGTGGATTTTCTAGAGGTACTCTTGCTGATGAAAAATATGGAAAAATGTATGAAAAAAGTGTTAAAGATCATGCAGAAGCAAGAAATGATGAAATTAGAAATCAAGCAATTGGACAAGAAATTCCTAATGATGCAGCAACAACTCGTATGAAAGCTAGCGATTATATGAATGATAATGCTGAATTCGCAACAAATTCGCAATCTTATAAAGATGCTGCAAAATTTGTAGATGATGAAGCTAGAACTAAAGGAATTACACTTACTCCTGAAGAACGTAAAGCGAAGATTAATGAAAGACTTAGTCAAATTGCAGCAACAACTACAAATGAAAAAGAAAAACGTGCAATAAATTCTTATCTTGCAAGAGATAAAGTCATAAGTGAATATCAATCAACTGTGTTAGGTGGAAACCAAGAAGCTATTGCTAAGATAAAACAAGATGCATTAAGTCAAACAAAGGCAATTGTTAAAGCAGAAATTGATAGTAAAGGTATAAATGGAGTAATAACTGATCAAAATGTAAAATTACAATTAGAAGGTGCTGCTCAGGCAAAAGTTAGTGGAGTTATGGCTTCCGTTAAAGGTGATATTTCAAAATTAAATATAGATGCTAGCTCAATGGGTAAAATTAATGCGACTGCTGTTGCAAATGTAGAAGCACAAATCAATAATGCTGGTGGAATAGGAAATATAACTTTAACTGCTGAGCAACAAGCAAGTGTTAATGCTACGCTTCAAGCAAAAGTTGCAGAAGCAATTACTAAAGCGGGTGGAACATCTAATATTGCATTAGATGCAACAAGTCAAGCAACACTTGCTACTACAGAACAAGCAATGAAAAATAGTGCTAATAGTGAGATTGAAGCTAGATTAAATAACGAGTTTACATCAGCTGATGAAACAAAAATCAGAAATGAGATTTATAGTAATTCAACTGTTGATGAAGGTGGAATAATTAGAACTTTATCTCCTCAAGAATTAAAAGAAAGAGCTGATAAAGCGGTTACACAAGCAAAAGAAGATAAACGTCAAGAAATTGCTGGCGAAGTATTTGATAAATTAAATGATAGTATCGCTAAAGTACGTGATGGATTAGTTAAAAAACAAGTGGCAGGAAATTATAAAGATGAGGCTACTAAAGCAATATTAATTAATGAACAAACAACAAAAGAAGCTGAAAAATTCATTTATGATCAAGAATATAAAGCTAGCGTTGAAGAACATTTATATAAGCAAAAATATAATGATGTTGAAAATAAATTGATGATAGAAGCTACAGATGCTGCAATTAGTAAGATGTCTGAAGTTGTAATGAATTATGAAGAAGGCAGAATTAAAGGAGATTATACAAATAATAAAGATGGATCACTTGATTCAGTTTATAATGCAGAATATGTTCAAAATGAAAAAATTAGTACTGGTGGAGTTAAAACTAAATCAGCTGAAGATCTTGCATGGGATAAAATTAAAAAAGCAGTTTTAGATCAGGATAAAAAGAAATAGGAGGATAAAATATGGGGAACAATGAATATTTAATTCCAGCAAATTCAAAAAAATCAATGTTAATATTAGGTATGTTTAATAGTACAGATTTAATTATTGTTGGAACAGGGTTTACAATTACACTTATATTGTTATTTGTTATAAAAGCAAATACGCTATTTGGAATTATATCTATAATTCTTCCAATGTTGATTTGTGCAACACTTGTATTACCACTTCCAAATCAACATAATGTGAGAACATTTATTAAGAATATTTATATGTTTTTTATAGAACAAAAAGAATATCGTTGGAAAGGTTGGTGTATTCGAAATGGCGAAGACACAAAATAAATTTTCGGAAGATTGGTTACCAGTTAAAAAAATCGAAAATGGAATGATAATTTTAGATAACAATTGGATAGTAACAGGAATTAAAGTTGAACCTAAAAATATCTTTATTTTAGATTATCAAACTCAAAATAATATTATATTTAATTTTAGAAATTTTTATAATACAATTGATTATGAATTTTGGCTTATAGTTGCAGATAGACCAGTAGATATAAAAATGTATTTATCTCAATTACAGCTTGATTTTGATAATGCTCAAACTCAAGCTGTAAGAAAATTAATTGCTGAAGATATTCAAAAAGCTGAATTATTTTCTGGTAATGAATATAACGTTGTTGATACTGAGTATTATATATTATTTAGAGATAAAAATTTAGATGTAGTTAATAAACGTATTCAACAGTTAATAACTCAATTAGCAAGTATTGGATTAATATCAAGTAAAGCTAGTGATGAAGATTTAAAATTCTTGTTGCAAAATTTCTTAAATGGGGGACAAAAAAATGAATTTGGGACGGTGGTAACTTATGAGTAGAGCTAATTTAAAAAGCGAAATAGCTCCTAAAGGGATGAAATTTAATGTTAATGATTTTATGATTAGTGATAAATATGCAACTATTTTAACAGTCATAAGTTATCCCAAAACTATTCAACCAGGATTTTTATCAAATGTTACAAATATTCCAGGTATTAAGGTAGTTGTAAAACATATTCCAATTCCGTTTTCATCTATGCAAAAGATGCTTAATAAAGAAATTGTTGATTTAAAAGAAAGATATCAAAAAGAACGTGATAGAACTTTACAAGAAAGATATAGACAAGATTATGAATCATTAGAAGCATTTGTTCAAATGCTTGCGGCAACTCAATCTAAAATATGGGATTTTCAAATGCATATTATGATTACTGCTGATACAAAAGAGGAACTTGAAAATAAAAAAATGCAGGTTAGAAATTACTTAGATAGTATGGGTATGAGAGGCATACCAATGATGTTTGAACAAGAAAAAGTTTTAAAATCAATGCTTCCAATATTTCCAAAACAAGATATTGAAGATAGAGTAGGAATACCAATTCCTGCTCCAACAATAGCAGCTATGTATCCCTTTGTGTTTGATAGTATTAAAGACCCAGGTTCAGCAACTTTATTAGGTGTAGATTTCTCTGGTGGTGTTGTTTTATTTAATCAATTCTTATATCAAATGAAAAAAGAATATAATCGAAATAATGCGAATGTAATTATTTTGGGTACATCAGGTAGTGGTAAATCAACATCTGCTAAACTTTTATTAAGAACCCATATTAGAAATAATTGTAAAATAGTTGCTATCGATCCAGAAGGTGAACTTGAAGAAATGACTAAAATCTTTAATGGTGATTTCATTGATTTAGGTAAAGGTGGCGCATATGGTTTAATTAACCCTTTAGAAGTTATAATGGATGCCGATGAAGATGAAATTAAAGATGGAGCTGGTTATTCGGTTCTAACTAGAACTCTTCAATCTATTAAAGCGTTTATGAAGTATTATTATCCTTCAATAGAAGATGATGTATTACAAATGTTTAGTGAGGTTTGCCAAGAAACGTATAAGAGATTTAATATAGATTTTAATTCTGATTTTAGTAACTTAAAGTCAGAAGATTATCCAACATTTGATGATGTTTATTCAACAATTAAAGGTAAATTGTTATCAATGCCTGAAGCAACTAGAGAAAAAGATGTTATGGAACGTTTAGAGTTAAGAGTTAGACCATTTATTGGGGAATTAAGATATTACTTTAATGGTCATACTTCATTAAAGGCAGATAGTAATTTTATAGTATTTAATATTAAAGAATTAATGAATAGTGATGCAAACATTAGAAATGCTTTATTCTTTAACATATTAAAATATGCTTGGAGTTTGTGCTTAGATAAATCTAATAATACAGTTATGTATGTAGATGAGGCACACATCTTATTAAGTGCTGGTAATGAATTGGGAGCTGAATTCTTAGCTCAAGTTCAAAGACGTAGTCGTAAATACAATACAGGAACAATAATTATAACTCAACAGCCTACTGACTTTGCAGCTGAAAAAGTATTTGTTCATGGTAAAGCAATATTTGATAATGCTTCATATTATCTAGTAATGGGATTACGTAAACAGGCTGTTGAAGATCTTGCTAAATTAATTGATTTAAATGATAATGAAAAAGAAAGCATTAAAACATATAGTCAAGGTGAGGCACTCTTTGTGTGTGGTAATCGTAGAATGAGAATAAATGTTATATTAACACAGGAAGAATTAGATTCTTTTGGTTCAGGTGGCGGACTATAAAATAAAGAAGGTGTAAATATGAAAGTGATAAATAAAAGTATTCCATTTTTAATAAAAATGATATTATGTATATCACTTTTTTTGATATTTAATAATGTAAAAGCAGATGGATATAACTATGCTAGTTTTAATTGGAATGATTTTGCGGAAAAATATAAAAATTATTGGTCAGGAACTTGCAGTAAAGAAGAAGATAGTGAAAAGTGTGTTGAACAAATTTTAAAAACTCAAAAAAAGTTTTATACCAAATTGTATAAAATGCTTGCTAAATATGAACGTAGTGGATTGTATATTAAAGATGAAATAATTATTGCAACCATATATTTTGGTTTAAATGCCGATTCATTTAGGGATGATAATTATTTCTATAAAAAATGGTTTGATAAAATATCATTTGATTTTGATAAAGAAGATGATAATGTATCTATTGATGATAGTGCAGAAAATAGTGTTTCTTTAGTAGAAGAATCTAATTCAATTAAAGTACTAATAAAGGCAATGGTTGGGTATGAAGCAACATGTACTATAGCAACTTCACCAAGCTATGAAACAAATGAAAATGGTGAAAGTGTTCCATTTTGTAATCAAGGTGAACTTTATAAAGAGAACAATAGTTACACCTGTAAAGGTGCTGCGTCAACTAATATGGTTTCATTTGGTGAAAAATTATTAGTTAATTCAGGATTAACAAAATTTTTTGGTATAACAAGAAGTGAAAAACAACAAGAATGTTTAGATCAAGGCGGAACATATACAGTTGCAAATAATAAAACAGTAAGTGAAGACGCTTATTGGGAATTTTTAAAAACTAGTGAATATTTTGATAAAAAAGAACATTTACAATATCGTTTTTCATATATAGTAGATGATTCTGAATATGCTTCTTTGGCAGATTTAGAGCAAGCAATGGAAAACGATGAAGATTTGTATAATAAATATCATGATAAAATTGTTGAAGAAAGACAAAATATAATTAAAGAAATAAAATATAATTTAGAATTGTATTACAGAAGTAATCCTGAAAGTGTAACGTTTTTTGATAGTGTTGATAATAAATATTATTATCCTATTGGAAGTGCTGAAATAACTGAAGAAAATGGAAAAAAATTTGCTAAAGGTAACCCAGTAAATTCATATATAATTAAAGGTTATAATCCTGGAACTAATGAAGGAATTGACATTGGATCAAATGACGAACTAGTGAATATAATTGCTATTAAATCTGGTGTTATTTCAAAGGTAGTTAATAATTGTGAGGCAGGAGATAAAAAATGCAATTCAGGATATGGTAATATGGTAGTGATAAGTCATTCTGATGGTATGAGCACAACTTATGCTTATTTAGATGATGTATATGTTATGGACGGTCAAAGTGTAACCCAGGGAGAATTAATAGGTACTATGGGAATGACGGGTGATACAAATGAAAAAGCTCTTCATTTTGAAATTAAAGTATCATCAGGAGCAAGAGTTAATCCAAACACATATATTTCTAGCCAAAATCCGAGACCACAACCTACTAGTGTTGGAACAATTAAAGGGGGAACACATACTCAAACAGTTTGTTTAACTTTGAAGAAATATGGTGCATCTGATAACGGAATAGCGGGAGTTATGTCAAATATAAATGCTGAAAGTGGATTCAACTATATAAATTTACAAAATGATTTTGAACATCCACTTGGACATACTGATGAAAGTTATACAAACGCTGTTGATAATGGAACATATACTAATTTTGCAAATGATGATGCTGGTTATGGATTGTGTCAATGGACATATTCCACTAGAAAAGCCGCACTACTTAATTCTGCAAAACAAAATGGAGTATCAATAGGTGATCCTGGAAACCAAATAAGTTTCTTATTTAGAGAACTTAAAAATGGATATAGTGGATTATATAATGCGATAATGTCTGGTAGTGAATCAGTTGATAGTATTGCATCTAACTTTTGTCATAATTTCGAAAATCCTAGAAATCATACCCAATGTGATACAACAAGAGTTAGTTATGCTAGGGCATATTACAATTATGTAGTTAATGGATGTAATAGTTAAAAGGATAAAGTATGAATAATAAGAATAAAAGTAAAAATAATTTAATATTGATAATAATTTTTGTTATTTTAGTTGGGGTTTTAATTTATATTATTAGTACTAGTAAAAAGGAAAATAATAATGTTATTAATGAAACTACAAAACCGTATATTTATGATAAAGTTAATGATTATAGTGAGTTTTTTACCATTGAAAATTGTGTAAATAAATATTATAATTATTTATCTTTAAATGATCGAGATAGTTTAAGCAAAATATTAGATCAAGAATATCTAACTAATAAGGATAATATTTTAGAAAATAATAATAACAAATATATTGGAAAAAATATAAATATTAGATTAAATGGAATGTATTATCATGATAACGTTTATTACGTAAAAGGAACAATATATGAAGAATTAAAGAATAAAGTTAATAAATTAGATGATGAGTATTTAATTATTAAGATAGATAAAGATTTTAAATTGTTTTCAATAACACCGATTGATAAAGTTAAATATAATGAGGGTATAAATGAAAAGTAAGAGTGATAGAAAAATAGTTATAATAGTAAGTATCATATCAATAATCGGAACTATTATTTTTGGATTTATTTATAATAAAAATGCCAATGAAGTTAATACTTATAATGATTTTGATGAATATTTTCATGATTATAAAGTTAATGAAATTCAAAGATTATATTTATCAAGTGAAGAGATAGCATCTAAATATTTAGCTAATTTGGTATCTGATATATTATATAATCCAAAAGATGTATATGATAAATTAGATAAAGAAACTAGAGATAAATATTCTACTTATAGTGAATTTGAATATATGATTACTAGAATTAAAACTATTAATTTTTTAAGTGCTGAAGTAAAAAGCTATTCTAATGGTGTAGTTGATGGTAAAAGAGCTATTTATGTAATAGATAAAGCTAATAATAAATTTGTATTTATAGAAAATAGTATTAATAATTATAAAATAAAAATAAATTAGGAGTGGTTAAATGAAAGATGACTTTGATAACTTTGATGATGAAATAGAAAATTTACCTGAAGAAATAAGTGAACAGCCTGAAACAAATTATATAGAAGAAAACAACGATAGTATGATTGATAATCCTAATATATCAGAACAAGTAAATGCTCAAAAGCAATTTAACCCAATGGGAGAATTAGCAAAAAGTACAGCAATTACTGGGGCAACGGCATCTAAAGCGAATGCTTATAACAAGTTTACACAAACTAATTTGGGTAAAAGTCTTATGATGAAGGGAAGTTCTCCTTTAAGTGGATTACAAAATAACAATTTAAATAAATTTTCGGCAAATAAAATTAATAGAATGCTTAACCCGATGAAGGGAATGCCTTCTCCTTTTAATAAATCAATGTCAAATGTTAATGGAATTTCAAATAATAATGGAGTACCAGAAAGTGATTTACCAAAACCTAATTCAGCATTAAATAATCCTTTAACAAATAATTTGCTTTCTAATGGAGATTCACAAGGTGGATTAAATAAATTACTAAAAGGAAATCAAAGTGGGAATATAGCTAGTTTATTTGGAAAAAAATCAACGGGTGGATCTCTTTTAGGAAAGAAAAAATTATTAATTTTAAAATTAAAATTAATTGGAGCATTTTTAGCATTTTTTGGAATTGTATTTATTTTTCTCTTAATTTGGTATGTAATAGATGGTGATGAACAAAATTTTTTAGAACTTACTAATTGGAATATAAATACTAATACAAATTCGAATGAAAATGTTAGTTCTGATACTAATTTTTCAAATAATGATAGTGAGGTTCTGTCAGTTGGTTTAGGAGAAAAAATTGGTGAAGATGGTGTAAATGAATTAATTACTAAAATTAATAATGCTGGGAACAATAAATGTGATGGAGCAAATGTTGCTAAAAAGTTAGTTGCACTTATTGATGAAGTTGGTAAAAAAGGTTATAAAATTCCTTATAGTAATTACTCTAATGGTTATAAAGTGATTGATACTGATTGGGGAAAAAATGTTGATGGTAATATTATTGGATTAAATGAGTTTGGATTAATAGATTGGGCAATAAATAGTGCTAATATCAATAATACATTTACTAATATTAACGAATTTAATAATCGTTCTGATATGATTGATCTAGAATATGGAAATCCCGGTGATTTAATAATAAATGGAGATAAAGCATATATAATTCTTCAAAATACGGGAGATAATGTAACTGTTGCTTTTATAGATAATAATGGAGCAAGTTATAAAAAATATACGTATAATGATTTAAAATCTTATAGTATAGTTGATATGAGTTCTTATTATTCTACTAATTGTAAGAATTGAAAAATAATAAATAATATTATATAATTTATAGAGGAAAAGAGGAATTAACATGAAATTTAGAGTATCTGCTAAAGATTTAATTATGTTTGTTATTTATAGTATATTTTTACTTATACTATGTTCTTTAGCAGTGATTAATTTATCATCATTACTAAATGAAGGAAAATTATATGGCTTTAATTTTTTTGCAGGTTTATTTCCTCCTTATTTGCCAGCTACATTACTTGTGTTTGCTGCAGTTTTAATATCAATCTTTTTAAGTGTATCATCTTATATATTTGATCATGAAAAAGGTAAGGGTTTAGGATTAAAAATAGGAGAAAAAGAAGAAGAAAAAGGGTACACGAGATTTGCAACAGATAAAGAAATGAAAAATGCAGATGATGTTAAAAAGGTTGTTATTAGTAATTTATCTTCTGAATATGGTGGTGTTCCTTTAGTTAATGATGGAAAAGAAATGTGGGTTGATAATGGTTCATTCCATACTTTAGTAATAGGTTCAACTGGTAATGGTAAAAGTCAATGTGTTGTAGAACCTATGATTGAAAGTTTAGGACGTAAAGGTGAATCAATGATTATAACCGATCCTAAAGGTGAATTATATAGAGATCATGCTAATTTTTTAAGGGAAAAAGGTTATAATATTATAACGTTAAATTTTAGAGATCCACAAATGGGAAATGCATGGAATCCACTTGCAATTCCTTATGATTTATATAAACAAGGTAATGAGGACAAAGCAATTGAGTTATTAAAAGACGTTTCGTTTAATATGGTTAATGATCCAAAAGCTAGCGATCCATTCTGGGGTAATGCTAGTATGGGATATTTTAATGGTTTAGCACTTGGTTTGTTTCAAGATGCAGAAGAAAAATATATAAATATTAATTCAATAAACTATATGGCAGCTGTTGGTGAAGAAAAAATGGGAATGAATAGTAACTTTGCAACAGAATACTTTAATTTAAAAGGAAAAGATTCTACTCCTTATAATTTTGCTAAATCAACAATAACTGGTCCGACTGAAACAAGAACTAGTGTATTATCAGTATTTAGTGAAAAGATGGAAAAATTTACAACACAAAAGAATTTAAGTCAAATGCTTAGTTATAGTAATTTTGATATGCGTTCTATTGGTTTAGAAAAAACAGCGTTGTTTGTAGTTATTCATGATGAAAAAACAACTTATCACCCTTTAGCAACAATTTTTTTAAAGCAAGCATATGAAGTACTAGTAGATGTTGCTCATAAATCTCCTAAAGGAAAATTACCAATAAGAACTAATTTTATTTTAGATGAGTTTGCAAATATGCCACCACTAAAAGATGTTACAGCAATGGTTTCAGCGGCTCGTTCAAGAAATATTAGATTTACATTTATAATTCAGGGATTTTCACAATTAAATGATGTATATGGTAAAGAAAATGCTGATACAATAAAAGGTAACTGTGGTAATAAAATCTTTATTAATAGTAGTGATTTAGCAGATTTAGATGAAATAAGTAAATTATGTGGTGAAGTTAAATCTAAAGAGAAAGAAAAAACTGCGTCACGTCCATTATTAACAACTAGTGATTTAATGAAATTAAAGAAATTTCAAGTAGTTATTTTAAGACAGAGAATGAACCCATATAAGACTAAATTAACACCAAGTTTTGAAATTAATTGGGGACATAGTGATGAAGAATCGCCATTTATTGAAAGAGAACAAACGAATGTTGAAATATTTGATTTTAAAAAATATGTTCAAGATGAAAAACAAAAAAAATTTTTAGAATCTGTTAACAATGGTGAAATAGGTATGAATGTACCGGGTTTTGGTAACGGTAAACCAATAGGTAATATATTTGAAGGATTAAATAAACCGAATAGTAATTCATCAATTGGAGGAGGTAATTCACCTTTTGATTTTAATAATTTTATGAATCAAGTTTCGAATAATAAACAAGATTTAGAAAAAACAGACTTTTTAGATTTACCTACTATAAAAAAGGGTGTTGAAGATCAGAATAATTTAAAACCTGACTTTGATGTAGATAATTTACTAAAAAAGATTGATGCTAAAATCGCAGAATTAGAAAAAGAAGAGCAGGAAGAAAAATTAAAACAAAATAACCAAACAAACAAAATTACTGATTATGATAAATTAGATTCAACTGTTGTTGAGAAATTTGATGATTTCTTTAAACAGAGTGATGATAATAAAAATAATACTAAAGAAGAGCCAAAAATTGTAGTTGATAAAGATAGTACTGTAGTTAGTGATTTAAATGATGATGAATATTTTGATGATTTCTTTAATGAATAAATCAAAATGAATTGAAGTTTCTAATATATTTTAGTAAAATAATATAGAAGGTGATGTTATAGTGACTAAGTCTAATATTTTGATGTTATCAATTACTATTGTTGCTTTATTTGTTATTGTAACATTTTCTTTAACTTATTCATTTTTTACGTCAAAATATTTAACAGATAGATCAATATCATCGGTTAATATTGGATCAGGAAAGATGTATGTGGAATTTGAAGATAATAATCCTGATGTAACATTCAGTAACGTAATCCCGGGACCTACTAATAGTGTAAATGATGCAATTTTAGTTAAAAAATTTACTATTTCTGGTATAAATAATACAGATTTAAAGATGGAATATGCTTTAAAGTTTAAGGTTGTTCAAAATACTTTTGAAGATAATGACATAGGATATATTTTAATTGGTGATAGTAAAACTAATGGAGCGTATGTTACTAATTCAAAAACAGCATTTAAATCAACTGATATAGTGAAAATTAGTAGTGGAAATAATATAGATATTGATTTAGGTAATGGATATTTTGAAAATAATAATGAAGAACTTGTAAGTCATGTGTATAGTTTTTATTTATTCTATATTGAAACTGGCGAGGCTCAAAATAGTCAAGATGCAAGTTTTAGTGGATATATAACATTAACGATTGATTAATGAAGGAGAGTTGAAATGGAGAAAATAAATAAAACATTGTTAGGAATAATGTTAGTTGCTATTATAGTAGTAGTTGCTATAGGTACTAGCTTTTCGTATATGACTGGAAGCTTGAATGGTAGTGTTCAATTAGATGTTATAAATGTACAAGATGGTAAAATGATAGCAGCTTATCAAGGAAATAGTTCTGTTTTTAAATCTAAAGATTATGAAAAGCAAGGAGAGCTAATAGGTTCTAAAACTTTTTCATTAACAGGAACAAATGATAGTTCTAAAAACGTAATTAACTATAATTTATCTTTATTAGTTAATTATAACGATTATGAAGATAATGAAGTATATTTTATCTTAGGTGGTAAAACAGATGATAAAGGAATAAAAACTCCATATGCTGATGCTAAGACTAAGTATTATTTAAAAAAACAATCTGGACAAAGCGTTATTGATTTAGGAAATGGTTTTTTTAGTACTGATACTCAAAGTAGCATACATACTTATGTAATTTATTATTATACAACTAATTCAAAAGCAAATAAAAATTTTGAAACAAGAATTATGTTTAGTGCTATATAAATCCCAGATATATAATCTGGTTTTTAATTTCTAAAAAAATTGTTCCAAATATTTATTATATGATATACTTGTCATAAGGCAGTGATAGATTATGGAAAATAATAAAAAAAGAAAAATAATTAATTCAAATAAGTGTGAATTTTTGGATTTTTTAGATAATGATTATAATGGAGAAATTCTCACATTATTAGATGATGAAGGCGTTGATTATTTAAAAGAATATAGTGATATTGAAGGACGAATTACATATATTTTAGTTTATTCTAATTATGCGGATTTGTTATTTAATAATCAGAAATTTTTAGATTTATTTTTAAGTACTAATATTTCTCAATACTATGCAACATTAAAACAACTAAATAGTAAAACTTATGATTTAATTGTAAATAGATGTTTAGAACTCAATAAAAATGCAGATTATATAAGTCAGTTAATTAGTTATTTTAATAAAGATTATCAGTTAAAATTTATCGATAAATATGATTATCCTAACAATTTAATATATGAATTGTTAAAGAAAAATCCTAAATTACTTGGTAAAAAAATATTAGAAAAATATAATATTGATTTAACATCACATAATATATCAATAAAAGGTTTAATAGATGCTGGTAAAGCTTTAGTGTTTGAAGATATGGCTAAAAGAAATGGAGATTCGTCTGTTATTTCAAGCGGAGAAATCTTCTTTTTATCATCTGATTTACTAAACACAAATGTTGCTAAAAATTTATGGAACCAATTAAACATTTACGAATATAGATCTTTAATTAATAATGCCAATTATTGTGGTGATCCAACTAAGTTAAATAATTATGCTAAAATGAAAGAGGAAGAATTTATTTTAAATACTTATTATCCTGAAAAATACCAAAATATTTTTGATATGGTAAATAAATTAAGTAACTTAGATGCTAAATCCAATGAATATCATATAATATTGAGAATTTTAATTAATGAAATACAGATATTTCCTACTGAATACTATAATCTTAGAACGCTTATATTTAATGGTGAATTTGTAGAAGCTATTAAATTAATAACAAAATTATTAGATGAGAAAAAGTCAGATTATATTATAGATTATCATTTTGAAGAAAATTATTATAATGTTATGTATGATTTAAGAGAATTATTAGAGTTTTATTATGCTGGAAATATAGATATTCCTGAAGAAAGACTTTATTTATATCAACAAATATTAAATATAGATATGTTATCAGCAGAAGAAAAAATTAAATTACATAATGAGTTAAAACAGTACAATATGATGGAAATTTTTTATGATGATATGTCATTTGCGAGAAAGAAAGTTAGAGAAGCTTTAAAAGATTATGCTATGGTTAAGGATGAATTAGTTAAATTTAAAGACGAAGAACTATCTAATGAACATGGAGTAGATGTTTATAACATTGATGATAATCCTTTTTTTGCTATAGTTAAATCAGAAATAAGAGCTGAAGATAGTTTGCCGATAGGACACTCTTATTCTTTAGTGGGAAATGGCTGTATATCTGTGTTTGGTAGTTTAAAAAATTCAGATACTTATGTTTATGATGCAAGTGATTTAAATCTGGAACAAATTGTTCATATTTTTCCAAAAGATTCTTATACATTATATCAGCCATTTAGTTTTACAGAAAAAGCAACTGATAGAGTAGAACAACTTATGATGCCTGATGAACTACTATATGATAAAAAAACATATAATGAAATATTAATATTAGAGCGTGGTAAAGAAAAAACTGATCTAGATTCCAGAATACCTAAATTAAAAAGAATCGCGTTATATTGTATTGATAAAATAACTGCTAAAGATGTAGAAATGGCTAAAATACATGATGTTGGAATAATGCTTATTAATTCTAAGAAGTATAATAAAGGTATTGAAATGCCACCAAGCGTTTATAGACATCTTAGAAAAGATTATTTTAATATTTATATGAAAAATGGTACTTTATATGAACTAGATGAACATTACCAAAATAGACAAAGAGGAATATAACATGTATAAAAGAATATATGTTGAAATAACTAATATATGTAATTTAAACTGCTCATTTTGTCCTCGAATCAAAAGAGAAAAAGAATTTATGAATACCGAGAATTTTAGTATAATAATTAATAAAATTAAAAATTATACTAAACATATTTATTTGCATATTAAAGGTGAACCTTTAATGCATCCTAATTTAGATGAAATAATTAAAATAGCAAATAAGAGTAATATAAATGTAAATATAACAACTAATGGAAGATTATTAAAAGATAAAATAGATATTATAAATAATAATAAAATAAGACAAATAAATATCTCATTACATAGTTTTAATTCTTTAGATGAAGTAAAAGATATAGTTAAGTTATGTGATGGTATTAAAAATACATATATTAATTTTAGATTATGGAATGATTTAGATAATAATGAAATATTTGATTATTTAGATGAACATTATAATGTTAAAGTAGATAGAAATAGTTTAAGAAATAATTTAAATGATCATATATTTTTAAGTATTGATAAAGAATTTGAGTGGCCAAGTATGGATATACCTGTTATAAGTACAAAAGGAACGTGCAAGGCTTTAAAAGATCAAATTGGAATTTTAGTTAATGGCGATGTTGTTAGCTGTTGTTTGGATAATAATGGAGATAATAAGTTAGGAAATATTTATGAGCAAAAATTAGATGAAATTATTAATTCTAAAAAATATCAAGAAATGTTAAATGGGTTTAATAGATATGAATTAGTAAGTCCTTTATGCCAAAGATGTGGTTATAGGGAAAGATTTAAATAATCAAAATAAGGCATAATTTATAAAAGTCGTTCAAAAAACGTGTAAAATTATGCTAAAAGTCGTTCAAAAAACGTGTAAAATTATGGTAAAAGTCGTTCAAAAAACGTGTAATTTTTGACTTTTTCCTATTTTTATAGTATATTTATAGTGGTGATAGATGATGAAAAGAAAAATCTATAATGAGTTATTAAAGTGGAAAAATGATTCATTAAATGTAAAACCTTTAATGATATTAGGTGCTAGACAAGTTGGAAAAACATATATTATAGAAAAGTTTTGTAAAAAAGAATTTGAAAATTTTATTTTTTTAAATTTATTTCAAAATGTTGAAGTAGTTGATTTATACAAAAGAACTGATTTAAATTCAGAACAAAAGTTAAACTATTTACAAACCATAGTTAATTTTGATTTATCTAAAAAAAATACTGTACTTTTTATTGATGAAATACAATGTAGTGAAGAATTAATATCAGAGGTAAAATTTTTTTGTGAAAAACATAATGATATAAGAATTATATGTGCCGGCTCACTATTAGGAGTAAAATTGAAAAGATTACATTCGTCATTTCCTGTTGGTAAGGTAAAAATGATTAATATGTATCCAATGGATTTCGAAGAGTTCTTAGTTGCTAACAATAAAGAAATGTTAATTGAAGAAATAAAAAAATGTTATGAAAACAATTCAGCTATGATAGAACCTTTACATATACAAGCAATGGAATATTATAAGTATTATTTAATTTGCGGTGGAATGCCAGAATCTGTCAAAAATTTTATAGATAATGGTTGTGATATTATGAAATATGATCCTATTATCAAGCAAAATATAATAGATTCTTATTTTAAAGATATGAAGACATATGTTACTAGTAATTCAGAAGCATTAAAAATAGAAAAAATATATCGCTCTATACCTAGTCAAATAGCAAACTTGTCAAGAAAATTCCAATTTAGCAAAATTGAAAAAAATGGAAGGGGTAGAGAATACGACACCCCACTAGACTGGTTAAATGCAAGTAATATGATTTTATGCTCATATAAAGTGAGTGTACCAGAAAAACCATTAGCTGCATTTATTGACTATGACAGCTTTAAGTTATATCTTAATGATGTTGGATTGCTTAATCATTTATTAGAAGTTAAATACAAAGATATTTTAGAAGATGACTTATCCTTATTTAAAGGATCTATTACGGAAAATTTTGTTGCTACACAGTTTATTAGTAACAATATTAACTTATATTATTGGTTAAGTTCTGGTAAAGCAGAAATTGATTTTATGATTTATAATGATGACGGAATAATCCCAATCGAAGTAAAGGCTGCAAGAAATACTCAGTCAAAAAGTCTAACTTTATATAATAAAAATTATAATCCAAAATATTCTATAAGAATAAGTTCTAAAAATTTTGGATATAATGAGGAAACTAAAATTAAAAGCATTCCTTTATATGCTATATTTTGTATTAAAAATTAAAATAAATTCCAGATAATTTTCTGGTTTTTAATTTTTTTAAAATTATTAATAAAACATGATATACTATTTATATATGTTAAGAATAGAGGAATATAATGAAGAAAAGATACTGTATATTAATAATAATTATTATACTTTGTATTAGTTTATCTTTTATATTATTAAAAATAGTAAGTAAAAGTAATATTGATAAATTAATAATAAAAGAAGTGGTAAAACCTTATGGAGAAACAGTTACAATTAATGATTTTCTAAAAGAAGATATAAAAAATGTTAAATGTGAACAAGACTTAGAAAATATTAAAGAAATAGGTAATTATGAAATTAAAATTATAGTTGATAATAATGCATATATATCTAAATTAATTATATATGATAACGTTATAGATAAAATAGAGTTAAAGGAAGTTACAATGTATATTGATGAAGAATTACCTTCTATTAAAGATTTTATTGTTAATGATATAGATTTGTCTTTATATAAATATGATGATTTATCATTAAAAAAAGAATTAGGAACTCAAGAAGTATTAATTAAATTATATGATAATTATAATAATAAGTTTGAAGGAAGTACTAAATTAATTATTATAGAGGATACAGAACCTCCAGTATTTAGTGGATTAACAAATATTATAATAGAGGCTGGAAATAAATATAATTTATATTCTAATGTTAAAGCAGTTGATAAAAGATTTGGAGAAGTTAATTTTACGGTTGATGACAGCAGTGTTAATTATGATGTTCCTGGTAGTTATAAAATAAAATATTATGCAGAAGATAAACCTGGAAATAAAACTACTAAATATCGTAATATAACAATTACCCAAAAAGATATTACATATAAAATAGAAAATTTTCCTACTTATTATCAATATCCAGATTATCCTAATGGTTGTGAAAGTTCAGCATTATATAACTTACTTAGATTTTATAAGATCAATGTTAGCATGAGTCAAATAGTTAATACGTTAAAAAAAGGTGATGGACCTCATTATGAAGATGGTATTTATTATGGAGGCAATCCAGAGGTTGAATTTGTCGGAGATCCTGCTGATGAACATGGTTATGGTGTTTATCAAAAACCAATAATAGAAGTTGCTAATAAATTTAAATCAGGTATGGTTGATTATACAGGACATTCTTTAGATGATGTTTTAGAAATAGTAAAAAAAGGCATTCCAGTTCAAATATGGGCGTCAGTTAATATGCAAAATACGGATATATGTACTAACTGGATTTATAAAGAAACTGGAGAAAAAATAAATTGGATATGTAAGTCACATAGTGTAGTTGTAATCGGATTTAATAAAAATAAAGTTTTTGTATCTGATTCTTATACAGGTAAAATAGAAAGTTATAATCGAAAACAATTAGAAAAAATATATAATCTCTATGGTAAAAGAGCAATATATTATCCTAATTAAATGAACAAAATTAAAAAAATTTATACTTAATGTTTGACAGTTTCGGTAATAAAAAAAGTTCAAAGTCAGTTAGTTATGCTGGTTTGCGAGCTTTATATTTTTTATAAAAAATATAAAGATATTTAAGCATAATTGTGAATATCTTTTTTTACTATTCATATAATTATTTTGAAAAGAAAGGAAAATGATTATATGAACGAAGTATTTACTTTGGATAAAGAATTTTTATTTAAATCAAAGATATATGAAATAACATCAATTTCTATTGAACAAGATTCTAAAATTGAAAGTGGTAATTTAGTTGGTGAATTTATAGTTTCCGGAAGTTATAGATTACATGAAATAAGTATAAATAAGGAAGATTTTAGCTTCAAAATACCTTTTAAGCATGAATTAAAATCTAATATTAATTTAGATACTATTAAATTAGAGATAAATGATTTTAATTATAATTTTAACAATTATGATGAATTAAGTGTTCATATTGAATATATTGTAACAGCTGAAGAAGGAATTAAGGTATTTGAAAGTGCTGAAAAATTAGATGATTTCTTAAATGAACAAAAGAAAGAAGATGTAGATATTATTGACTTACGAGAAGAAAGACAAGATTATAAAAATGATATACCAATGCCAATGGTTAGTGAAGAATTAATACCTAAAGAAGAAAAAGAAATCAAAGAAACAAAAGAAGATAATAAAATAGATGAAAATATGTTAATTAACTCAATTAATGAAGAAGATGAATATGTTTTATATCATATCCATACTGTTGGAATTAGTGATTCAATCGAAAGTATAACTAAAAAATATAACATAAGTGTTAATACATTAAAAGAATATAATTCATTTGAGAATTTAGAATTAAATATGAAATTAATAATTCCAAATGAAGAATTATAGAGAAATATTTAATCCAACTAAAATTACTATAAGTGGTAAAAGTCATATTTTAACAACTAATGATGGTAAATATGTTGTAAAAGAAAAAAATAAAGATATTAAATCTTTATATAATTATTTAAATAATCGTAATTTTAATAAATATCCTCAAATAATAGATGAATATGATAATAAATATGTGTATGAATATTTAGATGACGTTGAAGTTCCTATTAATCAAAAAATGATTGATGAAGCTAAAACACTTGCTGAACTTCACTATAAGACTAGTTATTTTAAAAATGTTAAAATAGATAACTTTAAAGAAATATATGAAAATATAAGTTCTAATATAAATTATTTAGAAAATTATTATAATAATTTATTTGATAAAGCCTTAAGTGAAGAATATATTAGACCTTCATTATATATCTTAATTATTAATTCATCTTTAATAAAAGCCAATATTAGCTTTTTAAAAAGAGAATTAGAAAAATGGTATAAAATGATTAATGATTTAGATAAAATAAGAGTAGTATATAATCATAATAATTTAAGTATTGATCATTTTATAAATAATAAATTTATAAGCTGGGATAAATTTTTAGTAGATAGTCCGGTTATAGATTTAATTAATTTATATAAAAATGATTATAATAAATATGATTTTAGTTTATTTTTAAATGAATACTTTAAACATTTTGAATTATTAGATTATGAAAAAACATTATTATTTATAATGATTTCTATGCCTAAAACTTATGATTTTACAAACAATGAATTAGATAACACTATTATGGTTAGTAAGTCAATTAGTTATATTGAAGATACTAATAAATTAATTAGGCCATATTATTCTAAATAATAAATAAAATTGAAGAAATATTTCAATAAATAATATAATTATATTCCATCTGAAAGGAAAGAAAAACGTTATTATTGCTTGATAAAATATTAAAGTACATAAAATTAGAAATAAAATAAATGAACTAAATCTATTAAAAGGATTATGAAAATTATTAAAGTTATTACAATTATTACAGTTATTACAATTCATGCATATCACCTAAATTATTATATGAAAATAATATTTGCTAGGTTAATTATAGAAAGAACAAATTCACGGAAAGAACAAATTGTTCTTTTTTTGTGTAGATTTTAGAATATTTTTATTATATAATTATGATAGGTTAGAAGGTATGTGAATGAATAAGAAAGGTTTTATAGCGACATCTTTATTATATTCTTTTTTCTTATTATTTTGTGGGTTAATTTTATTGTTTATTGGAAATATTTCACATAAATCAATATTATTTAATAAAGAAGTTGATAAAATCAATGAAGATTTACATTTAACTACATATTTAAATAATGCAAAGGTTGGTACTTATTTTAGATTAAATATTTGTATAGCGGAAGATAAAAAAGATTATTTTGACCAAGCTAGTACTTTAGATTATATGTTATTTGATAATAATAACAATAATTATGCATTGCTTATATCAAAAAATTATTCATTTAAATTAAATAGTTTAGAATTACTAGATAATATATTAAATTCTATTTATGTTAAAAATGGATCAACTAAGATTAATTCAAGAAGTATGACTAAAAATGATTATGATTTAATAAATGGTTTAAGTGATAAACAAGTTTTAATATATTCAGATTTTAATGATAGTAGTAGATATTTACTTGTTAATGATAGAAATAACTATAGTAGTAGTTTAGTTTTTGAAATAAAAAATAAATCTGTAAGAGCTATAACAAGTAATGATATATCAGATGAAAATACATTTGTTAGATTAGTGTTTGAAATTAATAATTCAACGATGATTATTGGTGGAGATGGAACTAATTCTAATCCTTATATACTTAAAGGTGGTGCTGCATCATGTTAAAAAATAAAGGTTTTGTATTATTAGAAACTATAATTGTTATGAGTGTTTTATTAATAGGTATGATTTTACTTTATTCAAATTATAATAAGATATTTATGAATAGTGGAAAAATATCTTATTATGATAATGTTGAAGATTTATATACTGCTTATTATGTTTATATAAATAGATTGAATATGGATATTGATGAAAATAAAATAGTTAATGTTAAAAATGATGATTTTTTAAAAAATCTAAATATAGTGAAAATATATTTTATAAATAAAGATACTTTTGAAAAGTTATATGATAATAAAAATTCTAATTGTGAAACTTTTGATTCTTTAGATTGTTTTGATGGAAGTACAATTGCTTATTTAAAAAGTATTGAAAATAAAGCAGAAGTTGATAAATGTGAAAATAATAATGATTGTTTAACTATTGTTAAAATTGAAAGAGATGGACATTACTATTTCGCTAAATATGAGGCTTATAATGTTAAACAAACAGGTAATGGCAGTACTGCATGGGAATTTCAATACACAGGAAGAGAACAAATATTTACAGTACCAAAGACAGGAACATATAAAATAGAAACATGGGGAGCTCAAGGCGGAAGTGGAAGTGATTCTGGAAATGGTGGTTACGGGGGATATACATCGGGTGTAATTCAATTATCCAAAAATGAAACACTATATATATATGTTGGAGAAGCAGGTATTGAAGGAACAAACGGAATAAACTCTACATCTACTGTTGGTCAGGGAGGAAGAAGTACTTTTAACGGAGGAGGTTCCGGTGGTTTAGCTGGTGGCGGTACATATCCATATGAAAATTATTATGGTGGAAATAGTGGTGGCGGTGCCACAGACATTAGATTAATTTCTGGAGAGTGGAATGCTTCTGCCAGTTTAAATTCGAGAATAATGGTAGCAGGCGGTGGCGGAGGTTATTCTAATATTTCCGGTACCAATGTTACGACTTCTAATGATTTTGGAAATGCTGGAGGATTAATTAGTCAAAAAGGTTCCACTGTAACTAATTATGGAAGTACATCATATACAGATAATGCTGGAACACTTGCTTCACAAATTTCTGGATATTCTTTTGGAATAGGTGGTAAAGGTGATAATACAGGCGCTAATGGATTTTGTGGAGGACATCATGGTGGTGGCGGAGGCTACTACGGTGGTGGCGGAGGAGTAAATACTGGGACATCGTGCTTTAGAATAGGTGGTGGCGGAGGCTCATCGTACATAAGTGGCCATACTGGAAGTGTTGCGATAACCTCTTCAACATCAACTACACCAAAATCGAACTGTGAAACTGGAACAACAAATAATACATGTAGTATTCATTATAGTGGGAAAGTATTTACAAATACAGTAATGATAGATGGATCAGGATATAAATGGACAAATACAAAAGGTACTTTAGAACAAATGCCAAATCCATCTGGTGGGTATTATGCAAGTAATACGGGAAATACTGGAAATGGTTACGCAAAAATAACTTATGTGGGGTAGGAGAGTATTAATGAAAAATAAAAAAGGATTTACATTAGTAGAAGTGTTAGTATCAATCGGATTACTTGCACTAATAGGAACAATGA